>NZ_FR883024.1:0-27346 GCF_000435115.1 Bacteroides sp. CAG:633
CCATACCTTTCGGCTCGGCACAGATCACTGTGCCCAAGGAAGGCTTTACCTACATGCCCGGCCAGCAACCGGAGATGATAACGCTGGGCGGCAATGCCGACGAGTGTGCCGACCCCGCCGAAGTGGTCACGTCGCCCGCTACGCACAACGTGGGAAGGCATTGCATCTACACCGGAGGCCGGTACGACAGCTATCTCTACATTCCCGAGATTCCGGCGAAGGAGTAAGGCCGACAGGGGAACCGACCGTTTTGTCAAAATGACACTTTGATTTCCAGACCGCCTGAGAATCGTCTGTTTCGGGCCAAGGGAAAGGCCGGTGCCGAAAATCGAAACGCAAGGCACGCTTCTGCCTTACAGACAGAACGATAGCGAAATACTTACAAATGAAATAGAAGAAAAAGGGAGCCCGCGGGCGCTCCGCAGAGCAGAAAAGGGGAGTTTCCGTGGCAAAGCTGAGGCTTTTGCGTCGGAAACTCCCCTTCTTTTGGCAGAAAACAAGCCTTTTTGGGACAGATAACAAGCCTTGTTGCGGACGGAAACAAGCAATCTTTGCGAGCAACACAAGCGTTGTTGCCGAGAAATGCAAGCGTTGTTCCCCTCGGCAAGGTGGTTTTTGGCTGTTTTTGTCCCTATTTCCGGCTGGCTGTGAAAAGCGGGTGTCAGCGAAAAGGCTTATTCTTGGTCATTTGGAAACAAATATTCGTATATGGGTAACTTTGTGGGCTGATACTTCCAACCGTAATCGTTGTGGTAAATCATCAGACGGCTCATGCCTCCGTCCACGGTGATGTTCTCGCCGTTGATGAACGAGTTGCGCTCGTCGCACAGGAAAGCTACCACGCGGGCTATGTCCTCCGGTTCGCCTACACGGCCGGATGGATGCTGGTCGATGTCGCCCTTGCTGTAGAAGGGAGTGTAGGGTTGGTTCGGGTCGCCGTGGTAGTTACCGGTGTCTATCCAGCCGGGCGCTACCGAATTGACGCGCGCCACGCCTGACAGACTGATGGCCAGTGCGTGCGTCAGTGCCGTAATGCCACCCTTGGCCGCCGTATAGCTCTCGGTGTTGGGTTGCGACTGGAAGGCACGGGTCGAAGAGATGTTCACGATGGACCCTATGCCGCAGAAGTGGTCTCTGAAGAGCTTGGCCAGCATGTAAGGAGCCACCACGCCCACGCGCTGAATGTAGAGGAATTCGTCGTAGTCGCAGTCGGTCAGGATGCCTCCGTTCGTCAGGCAGGCGTTGTTGATGAGGCAATGGATGCCTTGGGGTTGCTCTTCGAGTATCAGGCTGGCGAAGTCTTCCAATGCCTGCCTGTCGGCCACGTCGCCTACAAAGCCGGTCACTCTATAGCCCAGCTGGTGCATTCGTTCTACTTGGTCGAGGGTCACCTCGCGGTCGATGTCGATGAAGTAAACCTGGTCGCCTTCTGCTGCAAAATGTTCTACAATGCAACGGCCGATGCCACCGGCTCCGCCCGTTACGATAATGATTCTGTTCATGGTTGGTTGATGTGTGTTATGAGTTTCTTAAAATCTTTTCCATTGGTTTGCCTTTGGCCAGTTCGTCCACCAGCTTGTCCAGGTAACGTATTTCCTGCATCAGCGGTTCCTGAATTTCTTCCACCCGGATGCCGCAGATGCTTCCCGTAATCAGTTTGCGGGCAGGGTTGGGAGCCGGGGCGTTGCGGAAAAAGTCGCTGTAAGTGGTAGGCTGGCTCAGCAGCTCTGCCAGTTGCAGGGGGCTGTATCCGGTCAGCCAGCAGATTATCTCGTCTACTTCTTCGCGGGTGCGTCCTTTGCGTGTGGCTTTGTTCACCAGTAGCGGGTATACTTTGCCTAGAGGCATCTGATATACCTTCTCGAATGTCGATTGTCCGGTCTGTTTCATTGTTTCTTTCGGTTAGGGATTCTTTGTGGGGTGGGGCGTGGTTAGCCTCCCGTTATCATTCCATTCTCCATAGAGCAAACCTTTTCGGGTGTTCTCTATGAATTTGTTTAAGCGACTTTCAAAAAGTTCTGGTTGGCGTCGTTTTATTTGAATGGTATCTATTCTTACGCGTTTATATAAATCCGGAAACTGACAGAAGTTGTGCCATACTATTGGGTCGGATTTTAATTTCTGCAAAATATCCTTGTCTATGCTAAAGCCTTGAGGCGACATGTCCGGCAGAACAGCTTTTCCTGCATCGGTCATCAGTCCAAGGCGTTCCATTCTGCGACATCTTTCTTTATTGAGCTCTGACCAATTGCTTCGGGGAGTTCTGGGACAAAGTCGTTGAGCCGTTATGTCGTCAGATATCTTCTTGGTTGTGCTGTCTATCCAACCAAAGCATAAAGCTTCTTCTACAGCATCAATATACCAGAAGGTTTCATCGTCTGTAGGTCTTCCGCGTTTCACCACCACCCAGCATTCTGCTTCCTTATTGTGGTTTTGTATGAGCCATTCGCGTAGCTCTGTTCTCGACTTTACTTGTAGCAGATTATGTATTTCCATGATCTTTAGCTTCAATTTGCATGACGCAATGCTGATTTTCTCGTAAAATAGATTCGCAAATTGTTACTCGAAACGTTTTGTCTTTCCATAATGATCGTAAGACGTAGAGGATGCTTTGTTTGGAACACTCGCAAAGTAGAGGAGTGGAAACATCGCTTTTCACGCAATTATTGCCACATTCCGAAAAGAAGGCTTCTCTTTGTTCAGGCGATAGTCGGGCAATTCCTTTTTCAAATCCTTTGAACCAATCTGATAGTTCCATAAAATGATATTTACTTAATATGTCGTGGATGAATTACTTCTTCCACCTGCAAATGTAAAAAATTTCTTGGGGCAGATGTCATTCGGTAGCTATAAAATAGCTGTCGCTTGTTTCGAGTTTCATTCTTAGGATAGGAAACGGATTGCCTTGTTCGTCGGTTTCGGTTCGCTCAAAGGTGTGGAAACCCAGATGTCGGTAGAAACCTTCGGCTTGGGGATTCTGCTCGTTTACGTCTACATAGCGTATGTGATAATGTTCGATGGCTGTGCGGACAAGCTGTTTACCTATTCCTTTCCCGAAACAGTTGGGAGAAACGAATAGCATTTCTATTTTTTTTCCTTCGATGCCCAGGAAAGCAACCGGTAGGCTGCCTTGATACGATACAATCAGAGTAGTAATGCCTCGGATGGCTTCATCTACAAACGGGTTGAGCTGCAGGATGTCTTCCTCGGTCAGGAAATGGTGACTTGCCCGTACCGATGCATCCCATAATCCGGTTAAAGTATGTATAAGGTCGTCGGTGCGTTCAGAAAGGGAAAAGTTGCGAAATTCAATCAGGCTTTTCCGCAAGTAAATCATGTCTTTCAGTACCTTCCCGTCTTCCACAATCGGATGGTCGTAATTGCGGGTAAAGAAGTCGGCGACGGTATGCGAATAAGTAAAGCCACAGCTTTCGTAAAAGCTGAGAGTTTGCCTGCTTTCGCCCGTACCGACGAGTAGTGTGTGGCATACGTCGGCATAGTATCGGCAAAGGTATTCCACCATTTGCTGGCCATACCCTTTGCGCTGGCAGGCAGGTGCAACGGCCAAGTTCTTCAGTTCGCGGACTCCGTTTCCCTCGTCCGTCACAACGGCTACGGAGATGGGGATTGCTTCAGTGTCGAACATGACGAACAAATCTCCCCGCTCCAAGTAGCGGTCGATCATAGACTCCTGCTCGTCGGCAAGCAGCAGGAGGGAGAGGAAGCGTTTCTTGTCGGTGGGGATGAGTTGGATGTTCATACAAACTCTTCTTTCAGCAGTTCAAAATAGTGGGCATCTACAAAGCAGCCGTTCTTGAAACAGGCGTTGCGGAGAATGCCGACCTTACGGAAACCGACTTTTTCGAGTACCCGCATGGAGGCGATGTTGCTTTCATACACGTTGGCAAAGATACGGACGACGTCTGTCGCAGCCAAATAATGTCGCAAGGCTTCGCGCAGGGCCTCGCTGGCGATGCCTTGGTTCCAGAAGGGCTCTGCCAGCCAATAACCGGCTTCGGCATTGAAGCGTTCCACATCTGTTCCCCGCATAAAGCTGATATTTCCGGCAGCTTCACCGTTTATTTCGATGCAGTATTCGCCGGGCTCTTGTCGGCTTGTTGCATAGTCGATAAAAGAGTGGGCATCTGCTTCCGTATAAGGGAAGGGGAGACTGTCGCGGCAGTTATCCCAAATCTTCTTGTTGTTCAGGTATTTTGCCAATGAAGACACATCAGATGCTTTCCACGGCCGCAGGCGGAATCGGGGCGTGACACAGCTTGATTGTTGTGCAATCTGTTGCTTATTCTCCGTTTGAGTAGCCAGAGAGGTAGGCAGGACTTTCCTCATTACATAGTTGGTCAATTGCAGGCGGTTGGCCTGTGCGCGTTGTTCACGTTCGACGGCATAGCCCCGATGCTCGAAGAAGGGACGGGCAGTGATACTTACTTCGGAGGTTATTTCGCGGATACCGTGCTCCGTGGCGTAGGCTTCTATCTGTTGCAGCAGGGCGGTAGCGATGCCTTCTCCCTGATGATCCTTGTGGATGAACATGGAGTGCAGGTAGCCATCGTTGCGGATGGAAGTAAAGCCAACGATGCGCCCTTCGGCATCGCAGGCAGCGATGAAGTGCAGGCTGGCAAGCAGTTCCTCCCAGTGGCCGGGCCGGTCGGCGCATGATGCCCAGTCGGCTACTTCCTCAGTGGTATAGTCGCGGGCATTGACTGTCAGTACGGTGTTGCAGAAAAGGCTTTTCAGTTCGGGTATGTCGGCCGTGGTGGCGGGTCGGAAGGTGATGGCGGGAGAGACCGTTTGGTTGCGATGCGAGGTTTTCATAAGTGGGTGCGTTGATAAGTTACATACCATAATATATTCTTCTTCCGTCTCCTTCACTGCTTCAAAGCCGAGCTTTGTGTAGAGGTGGACGGCAGGATTAGCCTTCTGTACCGAGAGCGACACTAGCCGATAGCTTTTGCCGTGCAGCAGGTCGAGCATTCCTTTCATCAGGCGGGTACCGATGCCATGCCCCCGAAAGTCTTTGTAGAGGGAGATGGCGAGCGAGGGAGTATGCCCGTCCACGTGCCCGTAGTCGTTCATCTGTCGAACCCAGACGGCACCGACAACTTTACCCGAAGCTTCGGCCACCAGGCAGTGGTCGTCGGGTTGGGTGCCGAAGTCTTGGATGTAGACTTGCAGCTCGGGCAGCTGGATGACACTGCGAGGCGGAGGAGGAGTACCTTCGGGCAGGTAGATGGCTTCGTAAAGGAAGTCGCTCAGCAAGTGGGTTTCTTCCGGAAGCAGGGAACGGATGGTGCAAGGCTGGTTCTTCATCTTTAGTCTGTTGAAATGGTGGATAAAGATAAGTAACTTTTCTTTTATACCTTCCAGAAAGGTGATTTCTTTATTTCTTCGCCGCTTCCTGCAGGCGTTCCAGCATCCTGTTCAGGTGGGCATTGTTCTCCTCGTCCGTCAGGGTGGGGTCTTTCATGAAGCGGTGGCAAGGCAGTTCGGGGCAGCCACCGCAGTTCTTTTTTCTTTTCTCGCGGCAGCATTGGTAGATGGGGCAGACATCGTGGTCCGTATACCGCAGCCAGAATACCTTGCCGCGAATCTTCCGGCATCCGCTGCATGCAGTAGGGAAGTTGCCGCATTCTGTACATACGGCTCCGCAGGGCGAGGGTTCGACAAATTCATCTTTCCACAACCACCATTTGCATTTGTCGGGGTCGGGATTTTCGGCATTGACAAAGTATTCTACGGCGCGGTACAGATAGAGCTGGCAGCGGTCTATCAGGCAACCGCGCAGCCGGCATTCTTCGGCATAAAGCTCTTCTGCCCGCTTGCCGCGCAGGGAGGCGATGGTGGTGTAGCCCATGGCAATCAGGTCTTGCTCGGTCTGCGCACCTACGTTGGGGATTTGGCGGAGTTCGGTCATAATAAGGGATGATTAGAAGTTTCGGATGGGAGATTTATGTTATTGAGGGTATTCCATTCTTCTTTTGTCATCCGCATGAAATGTTCGGTGCGGACATCGCCCAACGGTGATATTTTTCCAGTTTCGGTGTGGTGAAAAGTAAATCCACATTTTTGCATGACGCGGCACGACTTTATATTACCGTCATAATAACCACACCAGACAGTCTGTATGTTAAGTTCTTCAAAACAACGGTGTAGTAAACTACGTACAGCTTCAGGTATCAGCCCCTGTCCCCAATAAGGTACCCCTATCCAGTATCCGATTTCGGCATCGCCTTGTTCCATTGTGGCGCTGTGCATACCGTCACTGAACATGATGCCAACACTGCCTACAGGCTCACCAGTGGCCTTTAACACAACAGCGTAAGTTTCGGGAGCAGAGAAGATGGTACGGATGATTTCAAGACTGTTTTCTATTGATGTATGCGGTGGCCATCCGGCAATCGGACCTATATCCGGGTGGCAGGCATATCGGTACAGTGAAGGGGCATCATCTTCGTTCCACGGGCGGAGGACGAGGCGTGAAGTTTCAAGTGTATTTGTTTTCATGGGTAATGAAAATAACTAAAATGTAATATTTATGTAGTTTATTGTACTCTTATTTCTGCCGGTGGCAGATGGTTCCCGTAGCCTGATAGGTAGGCATCACCAGCACTTCGGCTATCTGCATGTGCTCAGGGGCCGAGGCGGCATAATAGACTACGTCGGCAATGTCGTCGCCCGTCAGCGGACGGATGCCGTCGTACACGTTGTCGGCTTTCTGCTTGTCGCCGCGGAAGCGGATCACGGAGAAATTGGTTTCCACCATGCCAGGCTTGATGTTTGTCACCCGCAGGGGCGTGTCCACCAGGTCGATGCGCAGTCCGTCGGACAGTGCTTTGACGGCAGCCTTCGTGGCGCAATAGACGCTGCCTCCGGCATAGGCTGCATCGCCTGCAATGGAGCCGATGTTGATAATGTGTCCGCGTCCGCGCTCTACCATGCCAGGCACTATCATGCGCGTCATGGCCAGCAGGGCTTTGATGTTGGTGTCGATGACTACGTCCCATTCGTCCAGCGAACCTTCGTGTTCCTTGTCCATGCCGATGACCAGTCCGGCGTTGTTCACCAGCACGTCGATGTCCTTCCAACGGCCTTCGAGGGAGTCTACAGCTTGGCGCATGGCTTGGCGGTCGCGCACGTCGAAGGGCAGTGTGAGCACTTCCACGCCTTGTGCCGTGAGTTCCTGTTTCAGGGCCTTCAGCTTTTCGGTGTTCCTTCCGTTCAGTATCAGGTTGCTTCCCATAGCCGCAAACTTGCGGGCACATCCTTCACCGATTCCACTGGTGGCACCGGTAATGAAAATCAGTTTTCCTTTCATAATGCTATGTTTAATTAGTGTATTACTCTTGATTGTTACGTCTGAATGCTTCCAGTATTTCCCCAGCACGCGGCAGGTCTGATTCGCGGATCATGATTTGCACTTGTTGGGCCGCTGCGATGATAGGGGCATAACCACTACGCACACTGTTGGTCAGGAAGCAGTCGATGCCTTCGTCCTTCAGGATGCTTTCCAGCAGCTGGCATTCCCAAAGCTCGCCGCGGTATAGTTCTACAATTCGGTCTTGTCTCATACGCTGTTGGCCTTAGAAACGTTCATCGTCGCGCCGTTCGTTGGCGGGCTCTTCAGTCTTTTCTTTCTTCAGTTTGGCACCGCAGTATTTGCAATACTGGGCTTCGAAGTCGTGACCCTCGCGGTTGCACCGCGGACATCGGCGCTTCTCCAGCTTTTTGTGCTCGCTGACCATCGTGGCCGATACGATGCCTGTAGGTACGGCAATGATGGTGTAGCCGATGAGCATGATGACGGCCGAAAGGAAACGTCCTACGGGAGTAACCGGGGTGATGTCGCCATAGCCTACTGTCGTCATGGTGACAATGGCCCAATAGATACTGTTGGGGATGTTGTTGAAGCCGGAGCCGTCTTCCGAACCCTCGATCATGTACATTACCGTGCCCATCGAAGTGACCAATATCAGTACGAAAAAGAAGAATATCATAATCTTCGGGGCACTGATCCACAGCGACCGCAGCAGCAAGTTGCCCTCGTTGATGAAGGTAAAGAGCTTGAAGATGCGGAAGACACGGATGAGGCGGAAAGCCCGGATGACCAGCAGATAGTGCGACCCGTGCAGGAAGAAACTCAGGTAGACCGGCAGCGTGGCCAGCAGATCGACGATGCCGAAGAAGCTGAAGACGTACTTACGTGGTTGTTTCAGGCAGTAGATACGCGCTAGGTATTCGATGGTGAAGAATACGGTCAGCAGATACTCCAGCACCCTCAGTACGAGGTAAGCGGAGTGGGGGAAGATGTGCATGCTTTCGAGTATCACCAGCAATACACTGAGCAGAATGCTGCCTATCAGGACAATGTCGAACATCTTGCCCTTAGGCGTGTCCGACTCGAATACGATGGAGTAGATTTTCTGCTTCAGTTCGTCGTTGTGCAGGAAGTGTTGCCAACGTTGGTGTAGTTTTGATAGATAGTTCATGATTCACTGTGGCTTACGGTTGCATCAGTCCGGCAATTCCGGTCAGGTGTACCTTATTGTGCGTGCTAAGATATTGACAATCCGGCTTAATTCAAAAGAATCATGCAGATTTCTTATCTCCTCCTTTAGGGGCATTTCCTGCGATGCCGGATGATGAGGCCGATGACAGGTACAGTTTCCGGTGTAGCAAAGCAGGATGTGGCGGACATCGTCCGGCAGTCTGAAATAGGTTTAAATATGCACTTCCCGGCATACATCTGTATGGAGGAAAGTGTATCTTTGCAGTGTGAGTTAAACAAAACTGTGCATTATGGAAGAACATGCCCATCACCATCATCATCACCACCATCACGAGCCACATGCTGTGACCGATTCGCTTTACAAAGTTTTTATCGTCTGTATAGCGTTGAATCTGTTGTTTGTCTTTATCGAGGCTTTTGTAGGCTTTTTCTTTAACTCGTTGGGATTGCTTTCGGATGCCGGACACAATCTGAGCGATGTGTTCAGCCTGATGCTGGCCCTTGTCGCGTTCCGCCTGGCCCGCCGTCCGGCCAATGCCCACTTTACTTATGGTTATAAGAAGGCCACCATACTCATCTCGCTGCTGAATGCTGTCATCCTGCTGGTGGCAGTGGGAGCCATCATCATCGAAAGCATTTACCGCTTTCGGAATGCCGCCGAAGTGTCGGGCGAAGCCATCGGTTGGACTGCCGGCGCAGGTATTGTGGTCAACGGTCTGACCACCTGGCTGCTGATGAAGGACCGCAAGACCGACCTCAATGTCAACGGAGCCTTCTTGCACATGCTTATGGATACGCTGGTGTCGGTCGGAGTCGTTGTTTCGGGCGTCATCATCAGTTTCACCGGTTGGGTGTGGATTGATTCGGCGGTCAGCCTGGCGATTGCAGCTATTATTCTGATATCGACTTACCGCTTACTTAAGGAGAGTCTGTTTCTTTCGCTCGATGCGGTGCCTGTAGAAATCGATATCGAGAAGCTGAAAAAAGAGATTGGCGGGACGCAGGGTGTGGAAAGCTGGCATCATCTGCACGTGTGGGCCATCAGTACGACAGAAAATGCGGCCACACTGCACATTGTGATGAACGACCTTTCGGCCATGGAGTGCATCAAGAACAACTTGAAGGAAACCTTCCGGAAGAATGGCATATCGCACTGCACGATAGAGTGTGAGACGGCGGGAGGCGTCTGCCACGAGATGGACTGCTGTTGCTGACGGGCGGTATGAGCATAAAAAAAGGCACTGTGCTACGTTCTGGCACAGTGCCTTTTTTCGGTTTGTTATCTCTTACAGTTCGATGACCAGCGATTCGCGGGCTGCCATCTTCAGGTCTTCGGTGAAGCTGATGGTACGTCCCGTCAGAATGTCCTTACCCTGTTTGGTGTCTTTCAGGATTTCCTTGTAGAACTTCAGTGGCAGGGTTGTTTCGCTGTCCGTTCCGTTCAGCATCACGAATACGGTCTTTCCTTCGTATTGGCGGGCGTATGCATAGACGCCGTTCTGCACCATGAACTGTGTCATGCTGCCTTTGGCAATCACGTGGTTGCCCTTGCGCCAGTTCAGGATGGTCTTATAGAAGTTGTAGCATTCGTTCTGCAATTCGGTGCGTCCTTCTGCCGTAAAGGCATTCTGCTTGTCGCCTGCCCATCCGCCGGGGAAGTCGCAACGCACGTATCCGTCGCTCTTGGTCTTTACACCGTTCATCATGATTTCCGTGCCGTAGTACAGCTGCGGGATGCGGCGTGTGGTGAGCAGCAGCGTAGTGGCCTGCTTCAGCATGGCCAGGTTCTGTCCTTCGCCCAGGAAGCGGTCGGTGTCGTGGTTTTCGATGAAAGCCAATACACTGGCAGGGTTGGGGTAGAGGAAGTCGTATACAAAATTACCATATATGCGGTCCAGACCTTTGAACCAGGTTTCGGTCTGCTCGTTCTTGGCAATGTTGATCTTGTCGTAGAAGCTGAAGTCCATCACCGTCTTCAGGTTGCTGTTCTTCGGAGCAGACAGCTTGGAGTCTTTCTGCCACCAGGCGGTATAGGCAGGTTCGGTGACCCACGTTTCGCCCACCGTGTTGTAGTTGGGGTACTCTTCGTTCAGTTCCTTCATCCACTGGCTCATGCCGTCGTAGTCGGCGTAAGGATAGGTGTCCATGCGGATGCCGTCGATGTTGGCATATTCAATCCACCAGAAACTGTTTTGGATGAGGTATCTCAGTACGTGTGGGTTCTTCTGGTTCAGATCGGGCATGGTCGGAACGAACCATCCATCGTTCATTTGGTCGAAGTCGTACTTCGAAGTATAAGGATCGACGTGCGATGTGAGCTTGAAGGAAGTCTGTACAAAGTTGTTCTGGTAGTCGGAGTTGTTGAACCAGTCCTTCGACGGCATGTCCTTGATCCACACATGGTCTACACCGCAGTGGTTGAAGATCATGTCCATCACCACTTTGATGTCGCGCTGGTGGGCTTTCTCTATCAGCTGGCGGTATTCTTCGTTGGTACCGAAGCGCGGATCTACCTTATAGTAATCGGTAGTGGCATAGCCGTGGTAGCTACCCCCCTGCATGTTGTTCTCCAATACGGGGGTAAACCACAGAGCGGTTACACCCAGGTCGGTGAAGTAGTCCAGATGCTGTTCGATGCCGGCCAGGTCGCCTCCGTGACGGGCATTCGGGTCGTTGCGGTCTACTTTGGCGTCGAGCATGCCTTCTACCTGGTCGTTGTCCGGATTGCCGTTGGCAAAGCGGTCGGGCATCAACAGGTAAAGGGCGTCCGAAGCGTCGAAGCCTTTATGTTCGCATCCTTTCATGGCGCGTGCCTTCAGTTCGTATTCCTGTACGGTTTTCTTCTTGCCTTGTACAAAAGTCAGGGGAATCTTGCCGGGCTGTACGTCCTTGTCCAGTTTCAGATAGACCAGCAGGTAGTTATCACTCTCCAGCTTGACGATGCTGCTTAGCGATACGCCCGGATAATCTACGGTGACGCGGGAATCGCCGATGCCTTCGCCATAGACCATCAGCTGCAGTTCGGGATTCTGCATGCCTGCATACCAGAAGGGTGGATCAATCTTGTCGATGTTGGGTGAAGCGTATGTACCAAGCGAGAGCAGTACGCCTCCTAGAAGCGAGAATACTTTCTTTTTCATGATAGTAATTTTACGGTTGATTTTTGTGCGGCTAATATAAGACAATTGGCGGAGAAACATTTAGGTTCTCCGCCAATTCTGTCCTGATTTATTATGCAAACGTTTGCTTTTCGGTGGGTTTGTCACTTTCCTTTCTGGCTGCCCTGGAAGAAATTCTCTACTTTCTTCCTTTTCCGCAAGTCATTCAGCCATGCTTCGGCAGCATTGTAGCGATTATCCTCGTTGATGACGATGTCGCCGTCCTCGGTCATTTCCTGTGGCTTGTTCTTGCTGTCTTGGGGGCGTGTCTTGAGGTAGGCTTCCAGATACTTTTCGGTTTCGTTCATATCCTTCAGATGGTAGTACGATGCGAATGCTGCCTTGTAGAGCAGGTTGTGGGCTTGTGGTGCGTATTTGTATTGCTGCATCAATGCCTTGATCTGCTTGCGTGTTTCGCCGGCTTCCCGACAGCAGTCGGCCAGGCCGTCATAAAGTCTTGCCACGACACTGTCTTTGGGAAATGCCAGGCTGATGGCGTCTTCCAGATATTCCACCCCTTTCTCCTTCCATAGCGTTTTGGAACAGGCTTTCCCCAGGTAGTAGAGCAGGTCAACGTGCTCGGGAGCCAGTTTGCGGGCTGCTTGTAGCAGGTCGTGAGCTTCGTAGGGCTGGTTCAGGGCATAGTGGCTGATGCCTGCGTAATAGCAGTTGTAGAAGGAGCTGTCTCCCTGAGCCAGCAACGGGAGGTAGCGTTCCAAAGCCTTGGCATATTCTTTGTTCAGACAGTAGGCTTGGGCTTCCAGACGGTTGATGGTGACATTGGTCGTGTCTGTTTTCCGGTAGTCTTCGCAGGTCTCGATGGCATAGTCGTAGTAATTGTTCTGAATGTACAGGCTTGCCAGCTTCGAGGCGGCGAGGTAGTCATCGGGATAGCGGTCGTTTATCTCCATATAGGCACCTATCAGGATGTTAGGGTCGGTGTAGAGCCCTTCCATGCTTTGTGCTTTCAGGTGGAGTATGGTGGCAGAACTGTCTTGCTCGGCCAGTGAGGTGCTTTCGCCTAAGGCTTCCTGATACTTCTGTAGGTTCAGCAGCTGGCCGATGTACTGAATATGGGCATATTTATGGTCGGGCTTCAGATCGAGTACGCGGCGGTAGCATTGCAGGGCGGGCTGGAACTTGCCCAGTGTCTTGTAACATTCGCCAGCCTCGATGTAAGCCCGTGGGTTGAGTGAGTCCTGTACGGTGAGCAGTCGGAATACGTCCAGTGCTTCGGCGTTTCTTCCGAGACCTTTCAGTGCCCTTCCTTTCTGATAAAGCAGGGGAACGGTGAGCGAATCTTCGTGTGCAATGAGGGTCAGTGCATTTTCATAATCGTAGTTGGCCATCGCTTCCTGGATGGACTGTACTTGTTGTGCTTTCAGGAATGGAGTGAAAGCGGATAGAAGCAGGTAAATAAGGACCTTTTTCATGTGATGAATTAAAATGGTTGATCGTAAAACTGTTGCAATATAATAAATATAAATCGATTACGATATTATCGTAGTATACACTTTGTATATTTTAACTATTGTTTGTACGTGTATGCTTCAGTTGCGAACAGGGTGGGAAGGGAAGTGCGCTGTTTCGTAGTCAGTTGGGGGAGAATAATTGCCTAACTGGGAAAAAATTTTTCTCTAACTGGGCAGGAATTTTTCCCTAACTGGGAAAAAAAGGCTGTGTTTTTAGGAGGCTGCTGACGGAACGGCTATGGAAAGGGAAAACATTTGTCCGGCAGTGGGGTAACGGTAAAAAAGAAGACGCCCTTCCGCAGGTTGGCGGAAAGGCGTCTGTAGTGTGTGCAACACTTATGTTCCGATCCGGAAAAGATTTCCGGATAATCTCTACTGATTAGATAAGGAATCCCAGCAACACACCGGCTGCTACGGCCGAACCGATTACACCGGCTACGTTCGGACCCATGGCGTGCATCAGCAGGTAGTTGGTCGGGTCGTATTCCAGACCGACATTCTGCGAGATACGTGCCGACATCGGAACGGCAGATACACCGGCATTACCGATAAGCGGATTGATCTTATTACCCTTTCTCAGGAACAGGTTGAAGAACTTGACGAACAACACACCTGAAGCGCTGGCGATGATGAATGCACAGAATCCCAGGAAGAAGATGAAGATAGTGTTCAGTGTCAGGAACTCGGAAGCCTGAGTAGAAGCACCTACCGTTACACCCAGCAGGATAGTGATAGCATCCGTCAACGGACCGCTGGCTGTTTCGGCCAGACGACGTGTAACGCCACTTTCCTTCAGCAGGTTACCGAAGAACAGCATACCCAGCAGAGGCAGACCAGACGGTACCAGGAAGCAGGTAAGCAACAGACCGATGATGGGGAACATGATCTTTTCGGTATGAGATACGGCACGAGCCGGTTTCATACGGATCAGTTTTTCCTTCTTGGTAGTCAGCAAACGCATGATAGGCGGCTGTATGATAGGTACGAGCGCCATGTACGAGTAGGCTGATACGGCAATAGCACCCATCAGGTTGGGAGCCAGCTTGGAAGAAAGGAAGATAGCCGTCGGACCGTCGGCGCCACCGATGATGGCGATACCGGCAGCCTGGTTAGGCTCGAATCCCAATGCAAGGGCAATCATATAGGCACCAAAGATACCGAACTGGGCGGCAGCACCTACCAGCATCAGTTTCGGGTTGGATATCAGTGCAGAGAAGTCGGTCATGGCACCAATACCGAGGAATACCAACGGCGGATACCAGCCAGTCTTTACACCCTGATACAAGATGTTGAGCACAGAGCCTTCTTCGTAGATACCTACTTCGAGGCCGGCGTCAATCTTGAACGGGATATTACCGATCAGAATACCGAATCCGATAGGAATCAGCAGCATCGGCTCAAAATTCTTCTTGATAGCCAGGAACAAGAAGAACAAACCTACCAAGATCATGATAAGGTGTCCGGAAGTTGCATTCGCAAATCCCGTATACCCCCAGAAGTCGACCAGGTTATCGCCAATAAATGATAAAAAGCTTACTTCTTCCATAAACTTATTCGATTATAATTAAATCCGTTCCTTCGAGAACAGAATCACCTTTGTTAACTTTGATTGCAGTAACTTTTCCGTCTCTGTCGGCATTGATGTTGTTTTCCATCTTCATGGCTTCCAGGATAACGATTACCTGTCCTTTCTTCACCATGTCGCCTTCTTTCACTTTGATGTCGAGAATAACACCTGGCAGCGGAGACTTCACGCCGCTGTTCTTGGCAGGAGCGGCCGGACGTGAAACGACAGGTGCTCCGGTAGCGGTCTTAGGTGCAGCAGCCGGGCGAACAATAGGTTTGGGAGCAACTTTCAGGGGCTTGTCCAACTCTACGTTGTAGGGAGTACCGTTGACCTCTACACGTGCAATGTTGTCTTCTACATCATTAACAGTAACGTTATAGAGGTTACCATTGATTTTATACTTATATTGTTTCATTTTTCTTTAGTTTTTATGGTAAGTATTGATTTACTTATGCGGCGTTTGACGCAATGTATAGATCTTCGAATTCCAAGGAGAATAGTTGCGTTTTACCTTATTAATAGTAAGGATGGTGTCTTCGATGTCATGTACATTGTCCTGATACTCGTGCAATGCCATGGCGATGGCAGCAAATATTTCTCCTGATTCAGTTCCGATGGCTTTTTCCTTGGCTTCCTGTTTGTCGGTAATGCCGTGTGCACGCATGGCATTGCGCTTGATGAAGCCTGCACCAATGTTGCCCACAATCTTGAAGGCAATATACAGCAGGATCAAACCAGAGAACACAACAAGCATAGCCATGATTGCCATACCTACTCCCACAGGGTCTTTCATCTTGAAGCCATCGATTTTCTCGTTGGAGTCAAGCGTCTTGTTGTTGGTACTGGGTGTCACGTAGTGGCCGTTGATTCCCATGACTGTCCATCCGCTCTCCTTTACTCCATCTACTACCAGACCGTAGGAGCAGTCTACCGGGATATTGGCGGGGATAGTGATTGAGTCGAGCAAAGTAGTTCCGTTGGCATCGTACAGGGCGATCCAGTTCGGACCAACAGAATCGAGCTTGAAGTTCAGGTGGAAGTTGCCACGCTTGGGTTCGTTGTCTGCCCAGAAGAGCAGGTGCTGACGGGGAGGAATCTTGGTCAATACGTCTCCCTTGGGTATCGGATACATCATGGCAGCACGTTCGGGTGCCGACAGGCTTTTATCCAATACTCTCTTATCGTTGGTCAGATAGCAGTTGCGGATATCAACTGTGGCGAACGAGGTGTTAAAGATCTCGATCCATGCGTTATGCTTGCCATAATCGTCCTGGAAGTTGTCTTTGTTGTTCACCAATACTTCGTTGATGCAGAGGCTACTGGCACTTTGTGCAAAAGCACCGCCGCAAACTGTCATGAACGCTGCGATAAGTATTCCTATTTTCTTTTTGTTCATAATCGGAAGATTTTGTTAAAGTGGAATATTACCGTGCTTCTTGGCAGGGTTAGTCAGTTTCTTAGTTTGCAACTGTTGCAAAGCGCGAATAACGCGGAAACGAGTGTTGCGCGGTTCGATAACGTCGTCGATGTAACCATACTTGGCTGCATTGTACGGGTTGGCGAACAGCTTGGTATATTCGGCTTCTTTTTCTGCAAGGAATTGAGCAGGATTTTCGTGCTCCTTGGCTTCCTTGGCATACAATACGGCAACGGCACCTGCGCCACCCATAACGGCGATTTCGGCAGTAGGCCATGCGTAGTTGATGTCGCCACGCAGCTGCTTACAGCTCATCACGATGTGAGAACCACCGTAAGACTTACGCAATGTTACGGTAACTTTGGGCACTGTAGCTTCGCCGTAGGCATACAGCAACTTGGCTCCGTGCAGGATGACAGCGTTGTATTCCTGTCCTGTACCCGGCAAGAATCCCGGTACGTCGACCAGTGTTACCAAAGGAATGTTGAAGGCATCGCAGAAGCGTACGAAACGTGCGCCTTTACGTGAAGCGTTGCAGTCGAGCACACCTGCCAGATATTTAGGCTGGTTGGCAACAATACCTACTGACTGTCCGTTCATGCGGGCGAAACCGATAATCAGGTTCTTGGCGTAATCCTTTTGTACTTCGAGGAATTCGCCGTTGTCGATGATGGCACCGATTACTTCGTACATATCGTACGGCTTGTTCGGGTTATCGGGGATAATTTCGTTCAGTGAGTCTTCCAGACGATCGATCGGGTCGGTGCAGGCTACGATAGGAGCTTCTTCCAGGTTGTTCTGGGGAATGTAGCTCAACAGCTTGCGGATGATGGCCAGACCTTCTTCGCCTGTTGCTGCAGTGAAGTGAGTAACACCAGACTTGGAAGCGTGTACGCTGGCACCACCGAGGTCTTCCTGAGTTACGTCTTCGCCTGTTACAGTCTTAACTACAGCAGGACCTGTCAGGAACATGTAAGAAGTACCTTCAGTCATCAGAGTAAAGTCGGTCAGGGCAGGTGAGTAAACGGCACCACCGGCGCAAGGACCAAAGATACCGGAGATCTGCGGGATAACACCCGAAGCCATAATGTTGCGTTGGAAGATTTCAGCATATCCGGCCAAGGCGTTGATACCTTCCTGGATACGTGCACCACCCGAGTCGTTGATTCCGATAACAGGAGCGCCCATCTTCATGGCCATATCCATTACCTTACAGATTTTCTGTGCCATTGTTTCAGACAATGAACCGCCGAATACAGTGAAGTCCTGTGCGAATACGTATACCAAACGTCCTTCGATGGTTCCGCAACCGGTTACGACACCGTCGCCCAAGAAGTGTTTTTTGTCCTGTCCGAAGTTGGTACATCTGTGTTTTACGAACATATCCATTTCTTCGAAACTGCCTTCGTCAAGCAGTTGGGCTATACGCTCGCGGGCTGTATATTTGCCTTTGGCATGTTGTTTCTCAATAGCCTTTTCGCCACCACCTAAACGAGCCTGAGCACGAAGTTCAATAAGCTCTTTAATCTTTTCAAGCTGGTTACTCATTTTGATAAATTTTAGAATTTAAATATTTTTCTGATTTTCTGATTCAGAGTTGGGAATTTCGATGTTTACAGGAAAAGTTGGACTGGATGCTTTTTTCTGATTCCAAAGTCCGGAAGGTGGAAAAGGCTAGTTGTTTTTTTAGATTTCCTATCGTCCGGATATTCCCTTTGGAATCAGAAAAGACATCCGTCCTTGTTTATTCAGGCTTTTCGCATAATTCAGTCAGTACACCCAGTGTTGATTTCGGGTGGAGGAAAGCGATGTTCAGGCCTTCTGCACCTTTGCGCGGAGCTTTGTCGATAAGACGGATTCCGGCAGCTTCAGCCGAAGCCAATGCGTTGGCTACGCCGTCTTCGATGGCAAATGCCAAGTGGTGCATACCACCGTTGCCATTGTTCTTCTCGATGAATTTGGCGATGGTGCTTTCGGGGCTTGTCGGTTCGAGCAATTCTATTTTTACGTCACCCACTTTCAGAAAAGCAGTTCTAACTTTTTGGTCTTCTACTGTTTCGATGTTGTAACACTTCAGACCTAATACATTTTCGTAGTACGGAAGGGCTTCTTCGATGCTTTTTACGGCGATGCCCAGATGTTCAATGTGTGAAATCTTCATAACTATTTTTATTAATGTTGGTATAAAACTCCTCGTAAGGGGATAAAACAGTACAAAGTAAGGCAATTCTTGTTGAATAAAGAAATATTTCGCCAATTAATTCGTGGCAGGGGGAGTGTTAATTTTCTATTTACTTATAGGTATAATACAATATTATAGGGCGCAATTCTTCTGCAAGGTTGTTGTTGCTGTCGGTTTTGCTGTCGGAAAGTAAATAACCGGCATCGGCATATTCCTTCAGCATTGAGACGCCCGGAGGATTCAGATAATAATAATCGCCGTTGAAGTTAGTCGTTGCATAGTGTAAGGGAAGGTAAACGACGTTTTCTTTCTTGAATAACAGATCATCTGTCAGCATGTCGGTTTTCAGTATGTTTGGGCTGTCTTTCATTTTCACGACGGTGGCTGGCGTGTTTTCTTGCAGATAACTGAAAGACACAAGATGACTGTTGACTATGCAATTGTAGATGTAATGAATTCTATTGGAAAGGTTTGATTGTTCTTCGTCCTTGCCGGCAGATTGGGGGAGGCTGGTTTTATCGCTAAAGTTTTTGCTGTTTACTGTCAGAAATGGGTTGATTTTCTCTTTTTTCAGTTCAAAAATAATATTGCAAAGTGGGGGTATGAAGTAAAACCCGCCATGTGAAGCATGGAAAAAGGGTGAGGATGTTTGCTGATATTTGCTTGTCAGGTTGTTTGTTTCCTGCTGCAACAGGTATGTATCAGCTTCTTTGGCTGTCCGGCCCAACCGACGGAGCAAGTGTTTTCCACCATGCAAGGGAAGTAAATCGGTGTAGAGAAAGCCTTCGGCATAGGCTATGTACTGGCTTCGATAATGTGTGTCGTCCAGTTTTTTGGACTCAATAAAATGTCCGGTAAGCAGGTCGTACGTATGAATGGCTTGAGCTCCGGTATCTATCGCATAGATACAGTTGTCTTCAGAGGCTATCGTGAAATCGGAAATTTTCTTGTATTTTTCAAAGTCTGTGTCGGTTGCGCCTATCGTGTGCAGGTATTTGCCGGTGTTGGTGAAGGCATGCAGGTGGTTGTCCGTATCCAGAATGTATAGGTTCCCTTCGTTTTCCAGCATTTTCTTGATGGAGGAAATAGGTGGATAACTGTCGAGGAAAACTAATTTTACGTTCTTGTAGATAGAAGACTTGTAGGCAATCGGTGTCGTTTCAAGTGCATCCAGGTCGCAAGTATAAGAGGAGGGACGATTGATGCAGCTTTGCAGGTACATTGTAGCCAACAGATAGGCGGATAGGCATAGCAGTTTCCATAGGTTGTGGTAAGCGGGGAGTATAGTCTTGTGTTTTTTCATATAACGTACTGTTTTATTCAGGTTGGCGGCATTCATTATTAACGCTCTCAATTAATTAAGGATTCACCTTCTTGAAATGTTTATTGGACTTAAAAATAAGAGTTTTTTTGTTTTGTAGATGTATTTTGGCTGAAATTAACAATATGTATAGATGGATGGTGGTTTTATACATCCAGGCGAACTGCTGAAAGGAGAGGCTGAAGAACACAAACTCTTACGCGATACAGGCAGGAAGTACGTTGCTATGCGGTAGGCATGAGTGATACTTGCATGGCTCATGAGCGACACTTGCACGGCTCACGAGCGACACTTGTACGGCTCGCGAGCAACACTTGCAATACTCGTGGGCTTTGCAGACAATACTCGTGGACTTTGCAGGCAAAACCTGACGGGATTGCTTGTGAAACTCGGCGACATTGCTTGTCACATTCGGCAGCATTGTTTGTTAGGTTGGCTAACTACCGATGTTGTCTGGCTAAAGTAGGTAGTTACGAGCGTCAAGTGGCACTTTGAAAATGAAAAATGAATGATTAAAATGAATAACGCGGGTGAAGGATAGATATGCGAACAACGCAGAATGGGTGGATTTACACAGATAAATAAGAGAAAAGGAGAAATTGGGTTCACGCTTTCACCTGGAGATATCTGTGCTGATAATCAGATGAATATGGTGAAATATAAGTTTCACGCTCATTCAATGAAAACACCGTTGTTCATCTGCTTTATTTTAATTATCTTTCACTGCAAATGTTTTATCCTCAAAAGGTTACGGTGAAACTTTGCCTCGCAAGCAGGTGAAATGGACCACCTTTTTATTGATGCCTTAGAGGGGTAGGTAAATTATGCGTTAAAGATTGCAGCGGAAAGTCCAACCTGACGGGAACACCTTAAAAGAAAAGCAATATATATCATATATATCGTATATATTTTATATATTTGCAAAAAAGACGAAATAATGGAAGCAACAGTAACATACAAGAAAAAGATTATCGACCTGAAGGAGGACACGTTTAAGGTTCTTTCAGTCATGGCTGCACGTCAGGGCACAAACCTGAAGAAACTGATAGAAAATCTGCTCGACAAAAAAGCGGAGGAGTATGATGACAGCGAAGCCTACCGTTATATGTCCGAGAATTACCCGGACGGGCAGGTCAAGTTAGAGAAGAACGAGCGTAAGGAATTTATGGACTGGCTTGGAGTGGTTGAGAAATGAGGGTTGAATTTTCAAAGGAGTTTGAAAAGGCAGTCCGCAAACTCTCCGGAAAAATGCTGGATTCAGTGCGTCAGGCAGTACAGGAAGTTATCAATGCCGGAAACATCGAGGAACTGACGGACTGCAAGAAACTGGTAGATTTTGAGTTTATCTACCGTCTGAGAATAGGCAGTTATCGTGCCTTCTTCAGCTATCATGTACAGATAGTGGATGACTGCGTCATGTTTCTCTATCTGGTGCCCAGAGGTCAGGCATACGATAAGAAAATGGGAAAAAATCTGCAGCAGAAAGATGTATAACAATTTTTTCATGACTATGCAATCGTAAGCCCCAGCCGTTCCTGCTTGCAAGAGCGAACTTCAAGGTTATAGTTTTTTATGGAAGTAAGCTGTACCCAATAGAGGGGCCGATTAGTTCCACAAGAAGAAACTCTTCGAGAAGCTACACGCAGAAAACATCACTGAGGCCGTGGGCATCGCGGCCAATCTGAGGCTGATTTGAGGATGCTAACGAGAATGATCCTTTTGCTTAAACGATTGCAATAAAGTCCTTTGGGTGTGACGCTGAGATCATGGTTATTATGTTAGCATATTGATTGTCCAATCAAACCATGAGATCAAAGACTTATTCTTTGTAGCTTGTCATTGTATCTGAAGAATATATCCTTTTTTCTTAACAGAAACAATATTAATGGCATTATCAGGAGCAAGAATATGCCGTAAATAAGTAATTTGCACATTCAAAGACATGGAATTAGAATAGCTGATGTCGCCCCATACCTGATTCAGAATTTCATCCCGCGTCACCAGTATGCCGACACTTCGTGACAACAGGACCAGAATATCCGTCTGACGTGCCGATAGATTACGGGTTATCCCATCGTATGTGACTGATGAATTTTGGCTGTCAAATAATGTTTTCCCAATCATATAGCGACATTGAACATCAACTTTCCTGTTTTCAAACCGTTCGTCAATTCTCGCAATCAGCTCTTCAGGATAAAACGGTTTGGGAATATAGTCATTGCCTTTCAAGTGGAAGCCCTTCAGCCGGTCTGCCTTTTCCGTACGGTCAGTCAGAAAAAACAGGAATACCTCATTATCCGTTTCACGGATTTTCTGTGCAAGTTCGAATCCGTTCATTACAGGCATGTTCACATCCAGCAATATCAAGTCGGGATGTTGGTGGTTATACATTTCCCATGCCGCAGCCCCATCGGAAGCGTAGGCTACCGAATATCCTTCGAGCTCCAAGAAACGTTTCAAAAGCAATGAGTTCTGCCTGTCATCGTCAACCAACAAAATATGTATTTCATTTTTATTCATTGTGGTAACTCTATAATAAAAGAACTTCCATGATTCAGCTCACTTTCTATGCGTATATTACCCCGGTGTGCTTCAACAAGCATGCGGACATAAGCCAGTCCGAGTCCCATGCCTGCTATGTTTTTATCAAAGCCAATCCGCCCACGATAGAATTTTTCAAAAACATGTTCTTGTTCTGATTTAGGAATGCCCAATCCATTATCTTTAACTGAGAGACGGACGTGGTCATTGTCACATTTCCGATAATCTATTTCGATTTCAGCCTTTTCGCGCGAGTATTTTACTGCATTCTCCAACAGATTGTCGATAATATTAATCATGTGCATCTTGTCAGCAGTGATAATCATATCCTCGTGGGGAAGAACAACGATATGGACATTCTTGTCACTTGGTACATTCAGTTTATGGATACACGCATCCAGCAAATCGTGCAGACTGAATGCTGAAATATTAAGTGGTATCTCGGTTGCCTTGCTGAAGGTCAAATCCCTCAGTTTGGAAAACAAAGCAGACAGGCTGTCCAATGCCGTATGGGAATCCGCTACGACCATTTGCCGGCCCGCAATGTCTTTCATAAGGCGTTCATTACCCATATAGGAGACACACATCTTAAGCGTTGCAATCGGACGTTTCAGTTCGTGAATCATGGTTTGTATAAAGTCTGACCGGAGATTTTCTATTTTACGCTGTTTGCGGATCGTGGCAATTTGTGCAACAAGGCAAACAACCAATAAAACAGATAAGGCGAATGAAAAGAACAGAATATCCGACATTTCTCTTATAATCAGCGGCAATGCAATTGGGCAATCCATCCGTACCAGCTTCTTACCAAGAATGTCGTAGGGATAGGTTATGGAGAGTACAGGATGGAACAACGACCCCCATTCCGTACGGGAAGCTTCCCAGACTATCGAGTCCGCCGTTTCGGTGAAAATGGTATCGAGCCTGATGTTGTTAGACTGCATTATCGTGTCGAGCTTCTCAGCTGAAAACGGGAACCGTCTGTTAAGACAGTTGCGCTCTATCGCATCAAGAACCTCCGATTCTTTCCGATCCTGTTTGACAACAATCACTTGCACTTCTCTATCCAGCCAGTCAGGGTGTTGCGTTTCATATATTCGGGAAAACAAATCAGCCGAAAGTGAATCAATTGCCGAACACCGGCGCATATCTGCCGTATAGATATCAAATAAAAACATCTCAGTATCTCCTTTTACAAACCGTCTGGTCGTATATTCAACGGCAATTTCGTTATTCACCGCACTCTGACGCACCTTGTTGTATTCATCAACGGATTCAAATACACGACTGTAAAGTGTATCCGCACAGGTTTGTACCGTGTACTTATATCGGGAATAAAGCCATTTGCCCTGTACGATGGCAAATAACACGATGACAATTACTGTCAGATAATTCAGTATTTTGATTCTTTTTTCCATGATGCAAATATATGGCAATTTGAATTGAATGGACAGCATGGGCAAGGCAATATTAATCGGCCATAATAATTTAATAATAATTCTATAAGAATAGGATAATGATTATTTTTCTCAGTCTGTCACGGCCCCGATACCTTTGCACAAAAAAAGTAATGCGAATATTCTTATGAAAATACGTTCAATATAAATAACCATCAACAGATATTAACTCCATAAAACTTATTGTATATGAAACATTTTCTAATTCTCAGTGCAGGTCTGGGACTTTCCTTGTCATTGTCCGCACAACAAAGCAACACGTTCCCGACAGATTATGAATGCCTGTACGAATATAAGGTGACAAACTCAAAATCCATTACGGACACCTATACGACTATTTTACAGATAGGACGTGATTGCTCCTGCTTTATAGATTACACGGCATTCCAGTCCGATTCTGTCAACGCCAGCCCCCATGCTTCCGACGAGGATATAAAAAAATACCAGATGCAGAAAATAAGGAACAGTTTGTTTTTCGACCAGACGGTATTGCAGAACCATCCGCAAGGGGAAATGTCTGTTTACAGTGTAATACCGCCGGATTATTATATGTATAAGGAAAAACTCCGTCCGATACAGTGGAGCTTAGGCAATGAAACCGATACCGTCTGTGGATACGTTTGCAAAAAAGCGACGGGTGAATACGGAGGAAGGAAATGGGTCGTGTGGTACACACCGGACATACCGACCACTTACGGACCTTGGAAATTTTGTGGTCTTCCCGGCCTCGTAATGCTGGCTCATGATACGGAGAACATACACCGTTTTGAAGCCATTACTTTCCGCAAGGGCACATTGCCAATAGCTTTGCCGGATATACCCAACATAGTGACCGTAGAAAGAGACAAGTTTGTCAAAAGCAAAAACAAATTTGAAGAGGACCCCATGACAAACATTCCACTGGAATCAATCAGTGATATGACGGTGCAAAAGGATGAAGAAGGGAAAAGTTCCATCCTTATCAACGGTGTACAGTTGCGGATTCGCCCCAATGGTTACATTCCCTTGGAATTAGAATGAAAATTTGGCTATGCGTTTATTCTTCAGTATATTATTTTGCGTTATTACAGGCATCGCTTTTTCTCAAAGCCGGGTAGAAGGAATGCTTAGAGATGTTTCCGGCGCAGGCATCGACGGTGCGATCATCAAAATTTCTGCGGACAGCACCGTCATTGCCTATGCAATTTCTGACAAGGGACATTTTAATGTTGCCTTTCATACTGGTTCAAAAAAAGTCAGGCTAATCGCCGAGTCGATGGGATATGAATCTGTGGAAAACGAAATCTTGAATATGTCCCAGACCTGCAACCTTACAATGAAAGAAAAAGCGACGGAATTGAAAGAAGTGGTCGTAAAGGCCCCGGCCATCTACCAGCGCGGTGATACCTTGTCCTTTCATCTTTCTGCATATACCACTCAAAGTGACTATACATTGAAAGACGCCCTGAAAAAGCTTCCGGGCATAAACGTAGAAGAATCGGGCAAAATCAAATACCTGGGGAAAGACATCTCAAGCTTTTACATTGACGGTCTGGATTTACTTGGCGGGAAATATAACATAGCGACCACAAATATACCTGCCTCGTACGTAAATTCTGTTCAGGTGCTGAATAATCATCAGGCCATAAACATGAATAAGGACATTTTTTCAGATGACGTGGCCATCAATATCCACATGAACAGCAATGCACGTTTTAAACCCATTGGAACGTATGAAGGCTCTGTCGGATATGGTGAAGACTGGCTATATCAGGCAAGCGGGGCCGGCATGCTTTTCAAGCCCAAGTTCCAGACAATTGCCACATTGAAAATCGGGAATGTACATTCATTTGCTTCAGATGAAGTGACTTCCCTTATCGGGGGAATCAAAGAAGAGTCCAAGGCTGAAAAACTGATGGGCAATGTATCGGCTTCCACTCCACCGATGGACAAAGACCGGTATGCCTCGCCTGCCGAACGCATGTTTTCAGTCAATTTTATTCAAAAAATAACAGAAACAGCCACATTGCGTGGAAACGTCGATTACAGCTATTACAAAAGCCAATATGATTATGATATTCAACGCAATTTCTATGACGGGGATGAAAATATAATCATCGACCAAGGTATAAATTCGCTGTCAACCAGTCATACTCCCAGTTTCTCCATCGTTTATAAAAACAATGCATCGACAAGCTATCTTGATAATTCTCTATTTGGCAAGGCCACGTTCCTGCGCAACGATTTGCCGACTACGGAAAACGGCCAGACACTTATGCAGCAACAGTCCATGTGTGACTACTATGTAGGAAATGATTTTTCATATAGCTGGCGCAGGAAGAAACTGCGCTGGAGGTTGTCATCATCCGTGCTGTTATTCAACACTCCACAAGTCAGGCTTACTGTCACAAACGAAGGAAACGACATTCATCAGCATGTAAACAGCTTGAGCTTTCAGACCAAGAACCTCCTGTCTGTTATTTATGATTTCAAGAACTCGCGTTTTCATTTTCCACTGTCACTGAACTATTCGGCAGATAAAATACAAACAGATTTACAGTCCTACCGAGAGAATACAGCCAATAAGAACGATATGACAGGTGGTAATTTGAGTGTTGCTTTTGCTCCGCGCTATGAATATACCCATCCGAAACGCATCTATGTCTTTCGGGCTGACGTACCGATGCGGATAGATTACATATACAACAAGAATTACATACAGAATGAAAAAGATAAATTCAGTTTCTTTTCCGTATGTCCTGGAATTTATTTCAACTATAAATTCAGCAGCCGTTCTACATTCAGGACGCAAGTAGCCTATACACGAAACTTTGGGGACATTCTGGACTTCCTGACGTTCCCAGTGCAGACGGACAACATAACTCAAAAAATCAGTTCCGGCATTCTGCAGGACAATCAATCGTTGATGGCAAACCTGCACTATGACTATAAGATACCATTGGATATGTGGTTTGTCAATGCTGACATCATGTACCAACGTGAGCATAACAATCTGCTGGCATCCCATAAGGTAACATCAGACTTGATTCAGTCAACTTACCTGTATATGCCCAACAATACCCATAACATAACGGCCCAACTGGGCATTACCAAGCAAATTGAATCCATAAAGACAAAAATTTCATTAAATGGACTGTATATATGGAGACAACAGCAGGCAGAGCAGAACAGCTTGCTCACAACCTATTCTTGGCAAAGTGTCGGCATTTCCTCTACATTGACCTCGCAGCCATGCAAATATGTCGAATTGGATTATTCCGGTGAAATAAGCAAAACTTTTTTGAACTATGAGGAAATCAAGAGAAGTTATTGGTCGCAAGTACATAAAATCTCATTAAAAATCACACCGGTACAGTCCTTTATATTGTCCGCTTCATCAGACATCGTGAAAAAGGACTTAACAGAAAATCAGAGTAAAACAACGGGCTTGCTTGATTTTGGCATAACTTGGTTATTCAAAGCTTTCAGGTTTAATCTGAACTTGCAAAACGCGTTAAACCAAGATGCATATAGCTATACGATATACGATTCTATCAATACTTACATCTATGGTTACAAACTGCGTGGGCGTGAACTATTATTTACGCTTGCAATAACACTGTAATATTTAACGTGAATTCGATATGAAATAATATATAAGTTTGATTATTAGCGATTAATAAATTGATGCAGTCATAAGAAGCTGTTTTGATTTCATTCGATAAATT
>NZ_FR883025.1:0-14779 GCF_000435115.1 Bacteroides sp. CAG:633
GAAAAATTTATCTCCAATCAGAGAAAAAACGCATGAAGAAACTGAACCTGCTGGAAGGCATGTGTGCCTTCCTGTTCCTGACCGTTCTTCCTGTCCGTGGACAAGAAGACAGTACCCGCATTGCCCGCACGCAGACAACCGACGAAGTCGTTGTGACAGGCACCCGTAACGAAACCGATATACGCCACCTGCCCATGACCATCTCGGTGGTAGACCGGAAGCAACTGGAAAGCAATTACCAGCCTTCGGTGTTGCCAACACTGACCGAACAGGTTCCCGGCTTCTTTACCACCAGCCGAGGCATTATGGGCTACGGAGTATCGACCGGTGCTGCCGGAGGCATGAGCCTGCGAGGTGTGGGAGGAAGCCCTACAGCCGGTCTGCTAGTGCTTATCGACGGACATCCGCAATACATGGGCCTGATGGGACATCCCATAGCCGATGCCTACCAGACGATGATGACCGAACGGGTCGAAGTGCTGCGTGGACCGGCATCGGTGCTCTACGGTTCGAATGCCATGGGAGGCGTTATCAACATCGTCACCCGACAAATGCAGGAAGAAGGGACAAAGACCAACCTGCAACTTGGCTATGGCTCGTACAACACACTACAGACCGAGGTATCCAACCGCGTGAAGCACGGACGGTTCAGCAGCGTTGCTACCGGCTCGTATAACCGGAGTGACGGACACCGTCCCGACATGGAGTTTGAGCAGTATGGCGGCTACGTCAAACTGGGCTACGATCTCAGTAACCACTGGAAAGTGTGGGGCGACCTGAACGCTACTCACTTCAATGCCTCCAACCCCGGTACAATTGCAGCTCCTTACATCGACAACGACTCGCGCATCACACGTGGCATGGCATCGGCCGCCCTCGAAAACCATTACGACCGTACCTCGGGTGCCTTGAGTTTCTTCTACAACTGGGGACGCCACAAGATAAACGACGGTTACCATCCGGGCGAAGAACCGCAGACTTCCCACTTCAACTCCAAAGACCGCATGATGGGAATCTCGCTGTACCAAAGTACAACCCTGTTCGAAGGCAACCGCATCACAGCCGGATTCGACTACCAGCACTTTGGCGGAGAATCGTGGTATCAGGTACTGGCAACAGGCGAAAAACAACCTCAGGTAGACAAACAACTGGATGAGTTTGCGGGCTACGTCGATTTCCGACAGAACATCAGCACCTGGCTGTCGCTCGATGCCGGCCTGCGTATCGACTACCACTCGCACACGGGTACCGAATGGATTCCACAGGGTGGTCTGGCCTTCCACCTGCCCCAGCAGGCCGAAATGAAGGCTATGGTAAGCAAAGGATTCCGTAACCCGACGATCCGCGAAATGTTCATGTTCTCCAAGAATCCTGACCTGAAGCCGGAAAGCCTCGTGAACTACGAACTGTCGTACACCCAACGCCAGTGCGACAACCGCCTGAACTATGGGCTCAACCTGTATTACATCAATGGTAAAAACATCATCATGGTAGATCCTTCGCAGCGCAAAAACATGAACTCAGGCAAAATAGAAAACTGGGGAGTAGAAACCAACATAGCCTACCGCTTCAATGCCCGCTGGCAAGCCAATGCCAACTACAGCTGGCTGCACATGGAAAATCCCGTACTGGCCGCTCCGGAACACAAACTGTACGCAGGCGTCAGCTACCGGCAAGGCCGATGGACACTGACAAGCGGCGTGCAATACATCAAAGGACTTTATACTTCGGTTACGAAAGGACAGGAAAAACAGGAAAGTTTTGTGCTCTGGGACTTGAATGCAAGCTATCGACTGTGTAACTTTGCAAGCCTTTTCGTGAAAGGAGAAAACCTGCTGGCACAACGTTACGAAATCAACGCCGGATACCCCATGCCGAAAGCAACTTTCATGGGAGGCATAAACGTGAACTTCTGACCCTAAAAAAGAAAAAAAAGCAATGAAAGATACGAATGATAAGGCAGCACAATGGTTTGTCTTCTTCAAGGACAACCTGCTGATGCAGAAACAAGCTGATGGCACATGCACAGTGCCTACCGGCAACCAACTGCCCGTAGCGCCTTCCGAAGAACAGCATGTGCACCGGGTGACACTGCCTAACGGTACACAGGTCTACACCTTTTCCATCAATCATCCCATCGCAGAGACAGACCAATGGATCATGACCGGCCTGCGGGCTTCGTTCGACTATCTTCCGTTAGAAGAATACAAGGCTGCCGGAAAAGCTTACCAGATACTTTATTGGGATACACACAGCCGCTATTGCCCCGTATGTGGCACAGCTACTGAACAACAGACAGACATCATGAAGAAATGTCCCCGATGCGGCAACGAAATGTATCCTCCCATTGCCACAGCCATCATCGTACTGGTACGTCGGGGTGAAGAGATTCTGCTGGTACACGCCCACAACTTCCGTGGCACCTTCTACGGGCTCGTAGCAGGATTTCTTGAGGCTGGCGAAACACTGGAGCAATGCGTCCGCCGCGAAGTGATGGAAGAAACCGGCCTGACCATCCGCAACATTACCTACTTCGACAGCCAGCCCTGGCCCTATCCCAGCGGACTGATGGTGGGTTTCTTTGCCGACTACGAAAGCGGAGAAATAAAATTGCAGAAAGACGAACTCAGTGCCGGTGCTTTTTATCATCGGGACAATCTGCCGGAACTTCCCCGAAAACTGAGCATTGCCCGCAGACTGATTGAAGCCTGGCGGGAAGGGAAAGACCGACACTTAAAATAAGAGATACAGCCGGTCGCAAGCCTTACAGATTATCGGCTTCTACTTTTGCTTTCAGTTTATTCAGACGGTCGATGGCCGCATTGTAGAACGGATCGGGATAGTGTGCTTTTATATCGCTGATATTCGACTGCAAATACATGGATGTATCAAAAACATATTCCGCATCGCTCAGTTCCAACTCTTTAGGCAGTTTTACAGTTTGAGCCCATTCCAGTAAAGCCTTCACCGAAGACTCATCATAAGTATTTTTCGATTCTTCTGACATAGTTTTCTTTTTTCCGGCAAAAGTAACAAAAAGATCGGTTATCGCATACTTTTTTCTTTTATGCTTCTACGTCAACTGTTCTTCCTGTAACTCACGACCGCCCACAAGTTGAAGCCTACAGCAAACAGGACCAACGCGCCTAATTGCGGAAGCAAATCAAGGATTCCCCCTCCACGAAGGTATACCGTACGCATTACTTCAACAAAGTACCGCAAAGGATTGATGTAAGTAATGGTTTGTGCCCAACGGGGCATGCTGTGAATAGGAGTAAACAAACCGCTCATCAGTACCAGAATCAGAATAAAGAAAAACATGACAAACATGGCCTGCTGTAGCGTAGAAGAATAATTGGAAACCACCAGACCGAATCCGGATATCAACAGCAAAAAGATAATTGAGAAGAAATAGATGGTGAGGAAATGTCCTACAGGCAAAACGCCATACAATGCCCAAGCCAGCAAGAAACAGATGGAAAGTACCAGCAGCCCTATCAGCCAGTAAGGAATCAGTTTGGCAATGATGAACGTAAATTTCCCGACCGGCGTCACATTGATTTGTTCGATAGTGCCCGCTTCTTTCTCACCGACCACATTCAGCGCCGGCAGTGCCCCGCATATCAGCGTCAGCAGCATTACCATCAATGCCGGTACCATAAAAAGCTTGTAATTGAGCCTGGGATTGAAAAGATTCAGTGTCTGTACTTCTACTTGAGGCAAACGGACAACGGAAGAAGCAGACCGCTCTCCTCCTTCTGCCAAATCACGGGCATAATCAGAAACAATAGAGGACAGATAAGAACTCCCCATACCTCCTTTTGTACCATTCACCGCATTGGCTGCAATCAGCAGGCGGGGACTACGACCCGTCATCCAGTCTTTCTCAAAATCACGTGGAATTTCCAATACAATATCTGCCATACCTTCCTCGACATGTCGCAACCCTTCGTCGTACGTATCCGGACAGGCCTTGACATGAAAGTAAGTAGAAGCCATCACTTTCTCCACCAGCCTCCTCGACAATGCACTATGATCACCATCCACAATATCCAGCCGTATGTTCTTTATCTCCAGACTGGCTGCCCAAGGCATCAGAATCATAATCATGCAGGGAAACAGCAGAATCAGTTTCGGAATGAACGGATTCCGGAAAAGCTGTTTAAACTCTTTTTCTATCAGATATTTTATCATAGCGGTTACTCCAATCTGTTTTTAAACTTCTTCAAACTGACTGTTATCAGCAGGACAGCCATCCCCGACAATATTGCAACTTCGGAAAGCACATTAACTACATCTACCCCTTGTATCATCAGTTTTCGCACAGCCTGTATATACCAGCGTGCCGGAATGAGAGCCGAAATGCCCTGAAGCACCCACGGCATACTCTCGACCGGGAAAATCATACCGGATAACAGCATTGTAGGCATCATCAGCATCAACCCCGAAGCCAACATGGCTGCCACCTGGGTCTGCGTCACCGTAGAAATGAGCAGGCCTAAAGAAAGCGACACAAAAATGAAAAGCAACGACACTGCCACAAGCCACAACAAACTGCCCGCTACAGGTACATGAAGCACATAAACCGATAGCAACAGGATGGTAGCAAGATTGACAAACGACAAGACAAAATAAGGAACTGCCTTCGACAGAATCAGAAAGAATGGCTGTACAGGTGATACTAACAACACTTCCATCGTGCCCGTCTCTTTCTCGCGTACAATCGATATGGAAGTCATCATGGCGCAAATCAGCATCAGGATGAGTCCCATGACGCCGGGTACAAAGTTGTAGACGCTCTTCATCTGAGGATTATAAAGTAACTTCACTTCGGGTTGGATGGTTGGGACAGAAACACCAGCCGGCAACAGTTGTCGCGTGGCAGCGGCAATAATACCTGTAGCATAGCTGGTCTGCATGGTTGCCGTATTAGGATCGGTGGCATCGCAAACAAGTTGCACGGCCGACTCACCCGTATAGAGCCGGTCGGAAAATTCAGGAGTGAACACAACAGCCATGTCTACCTGCGAGCGGCGAAAAGCCTCATCCATCTCCTGCGGAGTCTGGAAGCGGGCAGACAAAGTAAAGTATTCCGAAGCATCCAGTTGCTCGATAATGCGCCGTGTCAGCACATCATCCGATGGGTCAAGCACTGCCAACCGTACATTCTGTACTTCGGTAGTGATGGCAAAACCGAAAAGAATAATCTGCACCACAGGCATGACAAGCAGGATGAGCATCGTCCGCCGGTCGCGGAAAATGTGCCGGAACTCCTTGCCTGCAAATATGAGGAACTGTTTCATAATCGTCAATCATCTTTTTTTGATACCAGAAATCAGACACCGGCCTCAACAAGCCGCCCTTTCCGCTGCACGGGCCAGTTGACGGAATACTTCGTCCATCGTAGCTGCATGAAAAGTGCGTTTCAGCCCGTCGGGCGAGTCAAGGGCGCGTATCTTGCCGTCTACCATGATGGAAATACGGTTGCAGTATTCGGCTTCGTCCATGAAATGAGTCGTAACAAACACTGTAATGCCCCTGTCGGCAGCCTGATAAATCAATTCCCAGAACTGACGGCGGGTAGCAGGGTCTACCCCACCTGTCGGTTCATCCAGAAAAACAATTTCCGGATTGTGAAACACTGCTACCGAAAAAGCCAGTTTCTGCTTCCAACCCAACGGCAAACTGCTAACCAGGCTGTTCCGTTCTTTTTCGAGTCCGATCCGTTGCAGTACTTCATCGGTCCGCCGCTTTATGTCAGCCTCTTTCACTCCATAGATGCCGGCAAACAAACGGATGTTTTCCCACACCTTCAAATCCTCGTAAAGCGAAAACTTCTGGCTCATGTATCCGATATGCCGCTTCACTTCTTCCGGCTGACGCCCTACATCGAAGCCAGCCACCGTAGCCCTTCCTGCCGACGGACGGCTCAAGCCCGTCAGCATGCGCATGGCTGTCGTCTTGCCCGCTCCGTTTGCTCCCAGAAAACCAAATATCTCGCCGCGGCGTACCTCAAAGGATATATGGTCGACAGCAACAAACGAACCGAACTGTTTGGTCAGATTTTCTACTTCAATCACAGGCGTACCCTTGTTGTTTTTCTCACTGTGCGACAGCCCTGCCGGACAAAGTATATCGGCAAAACGCTCCAGAATAATGTCTGGAGTATCGATGCCCCGCACCTGTCCTTCGCTGATAAAAGCAATGCGGTCGCACTGCCGTGCCTCGTCGACGATAGGGGTAGAAACAACAATGGTAATGCCCTGCTCGCGCAGACGTCGGAGCATGTCCCACAACTCGCGGCGTGAGACGGGATCTACCCCCGTGGTAGGTTCGTCAAGAAACAGGACTTCCGGCTTGTGAATCAGGGCACAACTTAACGCCAGCTTCTGCTTCATGCCACCCGACAAGGCTCCGGCCCTACGCGTACGGAAAGGCTCTATCTGACTGTAAATATCGCGCACCAATTCGTAGTTCTCGCGAATTGTAGTGCCAAACACTGTCGCAAAAAACTGCAAATTCTCTTCTACCGTTAGGTCCTGATAAAGCGAAAAACGTCCCGGCATGTACCCTACTCTCCGCCGTATCTCCTTGTATTGCCGTTCTACATCGAAGCCGGCCACCGTAGCCCTACCGCTATCAGCCAGCAACAAGGTAGTCAGGATGCGGAACAAGGTAGTCTTACCTGCCCCATCAGGGCCGATAAGTCCAAAGATCTCACCTTTCCGCACACGCAAGGATACACCGTCGAGTGCCGTCACCCGCCCGTAACTTTTCCGCAGGTTATCTGCAACAACCACTTCATCCATACTCAAAGCCTCCGTATCAGTCGAACACAATGCCTCCATACATGCCAATCTTCAACATACCGTCGTTGCGGACAGAAACCTTTATGGCATAGACCAGATTGGCACGTTCGTCTTTGGTCAGAATATTTTTAGGAGTAAATTCCGACGTATCCGAAATCCACGTCACCTTTCCCTCATACTCATGCTGCTGTTCGCCTCCATAATCGGCCACCACCTTCACCTTCTGTCCCAAACGGACATCGGCCAGCTGATCGCTGGTAATATAGGCACGAAGATACATCTGCTCCATATCGCCCAAACGGAACAGCGGAGTACCGGGAGCAACAAACTCGCCCGCTTCCGCATATTGCGCCAAGACAGTTCCCTGCATGGGAACCGTAATGTGGCACTTGGCCAACTGATCGTTCACTTGTGCCACCTGAATATCTACCGACGAAGACTGCCACGTCAGGCTCCGGTCACTATTCTGTAGCGTCGAATTCTGAGCATCCAACTGTTTGCGGAGCACCTGAAGCAAAGACTCGGCATCGTCCAGTTGCTTGCGGTTAGCGGCATCGGCTTCGAACAAACGTTTCACACGGTTACGTTCGCGCTCGGCCTGGCGTATCTGTTCCTGCGTGGCTGCAATCTGCTTCCGTATGTCGGGACGCTGTCCCTGTACAGAACGGGCATTGGCCTCCAACTGCAGTTTCTTCAGGTAAAGCTGCACTGTGTCTACAATCCCGACTGTCTGACCGGCTTTCAGCCTCATCCCTTCTTCTACGTCCATGCGCAGAAGTTTGCCCGACGTCTCGGACGACACAACGACCTCGGTTGTTTCAAAAGTACCTGTAGCATCGTAATGACCGGTTCCGTCCGAGCAGGACACACAGGCAATAAGCAAGAATATTGTTGCAAATGTTTTCATAGATACCTGTATTATAATCGCTTTTATTGTTTTATCAAAAAAGAATCTGTTATGGCTCCGGGAGCGTAGCATCATCACTCTCCTACTGCATGCTTCCAGTTGTATAGCTTCATCAACAGCTGTACTTCATGCAGGGCCTTTTGCCGACGCGCCAGATTTTCTTCTGTAATGTCACGCAACAGATCGTTCACGGTATATGCACCGTTCTGCAGTTTGGCTTCCGATGCTTGCCGAATGCGGGTACGCAAACGGATAATCTCGTCATCATCCGCCATCTGACGGCGTAAAGCGTTCACGTCTGCTTCCTGACGGGTCACTTCCAGGCTGGTATTGAACAGAAACGTCTGCCGGCCCGTCTCCAGCATCAGGCGATTGTTTTCGATCAGTCGGCGGTCGTTCTTCAAGGTATACAGCCTTCCCAGATTCCAGGACAGACTGACTCCTGCCACAAAGTAAGACTTGAATTTGTCCTGCAACATATTCAGTCCCGGATTGCCATAAGCTCCTTGCATGAAAACTCCCAGACGTGGCATGAACCCTGCCGCCAGCGACGCATCCTGCACTCCCAACAAAGCCGACTGTGCATCGTACCAACGCAATTCAGGCCGACGGTTCTGCCAGTCCGACGGTTCCTCGGCAAGCGGTTTCTGCAGCTTGATTTCTTCTTCAGGCTTACGCCCCAGATAGAGTAACAACATATCGGCATACGCCCGCCTGGAAGCTTCCAAAGACACCTGTTGCTGGCGGATCGAAAGCTGCTCCACGGCCACTTCGTCCAAGTCGCTGCGGTTTGCAGTCCCATTGTCGATACAAATGCTTACCGTACGGTGGGTACGATCCAGATCGTCGAGCAACAAGCGGTTTTGTTCCAACTGCTCATCGAGCAACAAGATACCGAAGAAAAGCTGGTTTACCCGATCGTCCAAGGCATACATATCTACATTCAGTTTCTCCCTGTCTACCTCCGCACCGGCACGAACCTGCTGTTTGCGCCACTTTGTCTCGCCCCCATCCCAAACGGATTGCTGTACCTGTATCATCACCTGATACTGATCTTTCGGCATAAAGTCTACATCGATACCCGGCAGTTCGAAAGGTAAACGGGTCACATCGCTCTGATAGGAAGCCTTGGCCGAGAGGCTGACCTGCGGCAAATAGGCTTTTGCCGCATTGGCCACGCTGTATTGCGCAGCTTTTTCAATCAAGCCATACCGGCGGATAAGGGGATAATTGTCGCGTGCCTGCTGCCTGCATTCGTGCAACGTAAGTTGGGCACGGAGCGACGGCAGGCACAAGGCGGACAACAACAAAGAGAGGAGTAGTCTGTATTTTTTCATAAGCAACGAAGGTTAAGTGAACCAATCATGTTGCAAAGATAAAAGGAAACAGGACAGATATGCACTCTTTCGCGCAGTATCTCTGTCCCATTTGTACGATTTTCAGCAGAAATGTCCGCCGACATTCCCTTTTTTCTGTTTTTATCCGCATATTTGCAGCATTATTACCCAACGAAACATCATGGAACACCCGAAAACAATCCACCTGACACTCGACTTCCTGAACGGAACCGGCTTGGCCGCCAACAACGGCTACGCCTTCCTCAACCACGAAATGGGCATCGTCAGCAGCATGCGCGGCATGAATAACAGCCTTTTCAAAGCGGGCCAACCCTATCGGGCAAAGGAAGTCAGGATATTCCACGTAAAGCGCGGTGAAGCACGCACCTCGGTCAACCTCATCGAACACAGGCTGAAAGAACATACCTGTGGCATCATCCCGCCCAATTCCCTCCTGGAGTTCCTCGAATTCGACGACACGTTCGACTTCCAGGTGTTGGCCGTAGACAGTAACTTCATCCCTACGCCCCAGCACGTCATCTTGACAGACCAATATACCCAACAGCCTTTCTACGTGAATGACAACTTGGAGGAATGGCAACGAGTAGGCACCTATTTCTCCCTGATATGGGACGCCATACACCTGCAGCCCTACCAACGCGAAGCGGTGCGCTATCTGGTCACGTCGCTGTTCTATCACTTCCATTACCTGCAGGCCGACTGTCGCCGCGACGAACGGCTCCGCTCCTCGCGCCAGGAAGAACTGTTCCGCCGTTTCATCACGCTTGTCAACGAACATTGCAAGACAGAACGTACCACAACTTTTTACGCCGACCGACTCTGCCTGTCACCCCGTTACCTCAGCACCGTCATCCGCGATATAAGCGGGCGCACCGTCATGGAATGGGTCAATCAGGCCGTCATCCTCGAAGCCAAAGTACTACTGAAGCACAGCAATCTGCTAACCTACCAGATTGCTGATGAACTTCATTTTCCCAATCCGTCTTTTTTCAGCAAATTCTTCAAGCGGATGACAGGCATGACACCACAGGAATATCAGCGGATGTAAGAATCCCGAATGCTTCTACTCCTGCAACTTTGAGCTATCACTCAGCTCCTTTATGTCTTTCACAAACTTCTTCCATTCATCCGACTTGAAAGTTTTCTGCAGGTTGTCCCAATCCATATCGGGCATGTGTATGCCCATGCTTTCCAGTTCCCCCCGCTGGTACACACGGGCTGGAGATACATATCCACTCGCGTTCTGATAGAGCAACAGGCTCTGTACGTCTTTCGTCGTCATCTCTCCTTCCAGATAGACGAACTTCAGTGTGGCGGCGCCGTTGGTTATCATTACCAGTTCCTTTACCTTGTCGCCCTTGCGGCTGACGTAGAATTCGGAAGATGATACCGTTCCCTTCTGCTTCATCAGCAACTCGTAGCGCGAGGACTTGACCATCTCACGGATGTCTTTCAGCAAATCCGCCTTGATCATTTTGTCCATCGTCGAGATGATCTGCACCGAGTTCAGCTGCGAAGCCGCCTTGCCAATGTAGATGTCCTTTGTAAACAGGCTAGGGTTCATCTCCAGCATGGCTTTGGAAATGTAGACAGACGACACGTTCTTCATGTCGCTGTATTTCTTGAACAACTCCTGTTGGGCCTGGCTCAGCAGGGGGAATGCCAGCAATAGGCTGACTAAAAGTAATCTGACGATTCTCATAACAATCTACGGTTTTTATTTGGATAATTCTTGTTTCACTTCTTTCTGTACCACGTTCATCTGCAACTGCACTTCCTGCATCTGTTCCAACCCTGCCCTCCAGTTGCTCGACATTTCCGAGAGTGTGGCCTGCAACACCTGATAGGCTTCCTGCGGATCGCTGAACGTGTCCAGCGGTGTAGGCGGAACAGTCTGCTTGTCCATCGTCGACACTCCCCACCCGATCACTGTCAGCAACAGGAATGTGGCTGCTATACCGGCCACCCAACGCCAGTTTCTCCGCACACGGTTACGGCGCAGGAAGTGTGGAGCCTCTTCATCTTTCCGGTCTATCAGGCACGAAAGTCTTTCTTCCAGTCCGGCCGGCACAGGTATTTCCTCCATGTTTTCTGCTTCCAACGCTGCCAGCAGTCGTCCATCCGGTTCCAGATGTTCCGGCAGATCCTGTGACAGCAAAGCCTCCTTCAACCTTTTTTCTTCGTGCTCGTCCGTTGCCCCTTCGTAATAGGCAGCGAGCAATCTTTCCACTTCATCGACTTTCATAGTTGTTCCATTTAGTAAATTCCTCACGTATTTTCTTTCTCGCCCTCGACAGTAATACACGCACATTAACCGAGTTCAGCCCCGTCAGCCGCTCCACCTCTTCGTAAGAACAGCCTTTCACATCGCGCAAGGTAATCACCAGCCGCTGTTGCAAAGGCAGACGTGCTATCAGCGCTTTCACCACTCTGGCATCCTCTTTCGTTTCCCAACCGTCAGAAGAGAGGCCGACGCGCTGTACTTCTTCGGTCAGCGGCAGGCTTTGCCTGTCGGAAAGATACTGACCCGAACGAAGCAAGTCGAAGCACATATTCTTCACCATCGTGACGGCAAAGGCTTCCGGATTGCTGATAACCGTCAGTTCTTCCCGCTTGCTCCACAGTTTCAGGTAGGCCTCCTGCAGCACATCTTCGGCATCGGAAGCATTCTCCAACAGCCTGTAGGCCACCCCATACAGTTTAGCGTGACAAGGTAAAAACATTCTTTTAAAACTCTCGGCATCCATGCACTTTCTCCTATTCTATCATCAGTCTTATACCCGTCAGACGGAAAAGAGCGATCGCTTGTTACAAAGGACAAGAACTTTTTTTTGCTTTTTTCTCTGAAAGCTCAAATATAGCCAATAACCGCCAACCGGCGAAGCCCAAGTAAACAGAAATCCCCGGCATCTGTCAAAAAACAACGCCGGGGACTCCCTATATTATAAAAGCGATAAGCTGCCTTACTTGTACTCAGCCCACGACTTAATGCCCAAGTCATCGACCGACATCGTGCAGAAAGCATTGATGAAGGCACCGGCCAGACGGGCGTTGGTGATGAGCGGAATATTGAGGTCGATAGCGGCACGGCGTATCTTGTAACCGTTGCTCAGCTCGCCCGCCGTCAGGTTTTTGGGGATGTTGACCACCATATCGATTTCCTTTTTGTGGAGCATGTCCAAAGCCTGAGGCTGACCGTCCTCGCTGGGCCAGTAGACGCGGGTGTTCTCTACGCCGTTCTCGGTGAGGAACTTCGCCGTACCACCCGTAGCGAAGAGCTTGTAACCCTTACGCTGCAACTGTCGGGCAGCAGGCAGCATGTCTACCTTCTGCTCCGTGGAGCCGGTGGACAGCAGGATGTTCTTCTGCGGGATGCGGTAGCCCACAGACAGCATGGCCTTGAGCACGGCACACGAGGTGTCGTCGCCGATGCAGCCCACCTCGCCCGTAGAGGCCATGTCGACGCCCAGCACGGGATCGGCCTTCTGCAGGCGGTTGAAGGAGAACTGCGAAGCCTTGATGCCCACGTAGTCCAGGTCGAAGAGGTTCTTGTCCGGCTTCTGCACGGGGATGCCCAGCATGACCTTCGTAGCCAGCTCGATGAAGTTCAGCTTCAGCACCTTGCTGACAAAGGGGAACGAGCGGGAAGCACGGAGGTTACATTCGATGACCTTGATATCGTTGTCGCGTGCCAGGAACTGGATGTTGAAGGGACCGGAAATGTTCAGCTCCTTGGCAATCTGGCGGCTGATGCGCTTGATGCGGCGCACGGTCTCCACATAGAGCTTCTGCGGCGGGAACTGGATGGTGGCGTCGCCCGAGTGCACACCGGCAAACTCGATGTGCTCGGAGATGGCATAGGCGATGATTTCGCCGTTCTGTGCCACGGCATCCATCTCGACTTCCTTGGCGTGTTCGATGAACTGACTCACTACTACGGGATGTTTTTTCGATACATTGGCGGCCAGCTGCAGGAAGCGTTCCAACTCTTCCTGATTGGAGCAGACGTTCATGGCAGCACCACTGAGCACATACGACGGACGTACAAGTACGGGGAAACCTACCTTCTGGATGAAAGCGTTGATGTCTTCCATCGAAGTCAGCGCACTCCATTCGGGCTGGTCCACGCCGATGCGGTCGAGCATGGCCGAGAACTTATCGCGGTCTTCGGCATTGTCGATGCTCTGAGCCGAAGTACCGAGGATGCGGACGTGCTGTGCGTCGAGGCGCAAAGCCAGGTTGTTCGGTATCTGTCCGCCGGTAGAGACGATGACGCCGTGCGGATTCTCCAGATCGAGGATATCCATGACGCGCTCGAAGGTGAGTTCGTCGAAGTAGAGGCGGTCGCACATGTCGTAGTCGGTAGACACGGTCTCGGGGTTGTAGTTGATCATGACGGAACGGTAACCCTCCTTACGGATGGTATTCAGCGCCTGCACCCCGCACCAGTCAAACTCCACGCTGGAGCCGATGCGATAGGCACCCGAACCCAGTACCACGATACTGCGGTGGTCGCCCAAATAGTGGACATCATTGCCCGTGCCGCTATAAGTAAGGTACAGATAGTTGGTCTGTGCCGGATATTCGGCAGCCAGTGTGTCTATCTGCTTCACCACGGGGACGATGCCGCGCTCCTTGCGGTGGCGGCGCAGGGTGACGATGGCGTCTTCCATCTCGCCTTCCATGCCGATGGCGCGGGCCACCTGGAAGTCGGAGAAGCCCTGACGCTTGGCCCTACGCAACAGGTCGTCGGGCAGGTCGGCAAGCAGCTTGTGGTTGCCTGCCCAGTCGTGCAGTTCCTTCGAGGTACGCATGATGTTCATCAGCTTCTCCAGGAACCAGCGGTCTATCTTGGTCAGCTCGTGTATCTGGTCTACGGTGTAGCCGGCACGGAAGGCTTTCGAGATGACGAAAATACGTTTATCGGTCGGCTCGCGCAGTGCCTTGTCTATGTCGGGAATGACGAGTTCCTTGTTCTCTACAAAGCCGTGCATGCCTTGGCCTATCATACGCAGGCCTTTCTGAATGGCTTCCTCGAAGGTGCGGCCGATGGCCATGACCTCGCCCACGGACTTCATCGACGAACCCAGTTCCTTGTCTACGCCGTGGAACTTGCCGAGGTCCCAGCGCGGTATCTTGCACACCACGTAGTCCAGCGCAGGTTCGAAGAAGGCCGAAGTGGTCTTGGTCACGGAGTTCTTCAGGTCGAACAGTCCGTAGCCCAAGCCCAGCTTGGCAGCCACAAAAGCCAGCGGATAGCCGGTAGCCTTCGACGCCAGAGCCGACGAACGGCTAAGACGGGCATTGACCTCGATGACGCGGTAGTCCTCGGACTGCGGGTCGTAGGCATACTGCACGTTACACTCGCCCACGATGCCAATGTGGCGGATGATGCGGATGGCCAGCTCGCGCAGCTTGTGGTAGTCGGTGTTCGACAGTGTCTGGCTGGGAGCGATGACGATACTTTCGCCCGTGTGGATGCCCAACGGGTCGAAGTTCTCCATGTTGCAGACGGTGATACAGTTGTCGAAGCGGTCGCGCACTACCTCGTACTCCACTTCCTTCCAGCCGCGCAGGCTCTTCTCGACAAGCACCTGGGGCGAGAAGGAGAAGGCCTTCTCGACCAGCACGTTCAGTTCCTCCTCGTTGTCGCAGAAGCCCGAACCCAGTCCGCCCAAGGCATAGGCGGCACGGACGATGACCGG
>NZ_FR883026.1:0-8038 GCF_000435115.1 Bacteroides sp. CAG:633
CGTCTGCCTAATGCATTTACTACTTCCATTATCTTCTTATTTAAGTGCGTTAATATCAATCATTTTCGGGTTCTGAGCAGCATGTTTGTGTTCGCTACCGGCGTATACATACATATTACCCAGCAATTTAGCGCCCAATTTGTTCTTAGGCAGCATACCCTTTACTACTTTTCTCAGCAACTTGTCATCACCGTTCGGTTTAGCCTGCAAGCGGGCAGGGGTGATTTCTCTCTGACCACCAGGATAACCTGTATATGACAAATAGATCTTGTCATTCCATTTGTTACCGGTCAGTTTCACTTTGTCGGCATTGATAATGATCACATTATCGCCACAATCTACATGAGGGGTAAAGTTAGGTTTATACTTTCCTCTCAACAGTTTCGCAACTTTTGCGCCCAAACGACCCAATACTTGGTCGGTAGCGTCAACAATGACCCATTCTTTAGTCACTGTAGCTTTGTTTGCAGAAATGGTCTTGTAACTTAAAGTATCCACTCTTGATTTGTTTTTTAATAATGTTACTACTAATTTTTTCTCTTCACCGCTAATCGGACACCCCGGACAAAGGCCGTCCAACTCGCTATGAATTAATCGCTTATCCTTTTTAGATAATAATCGGCTTGCAAAGGTACGGTTTTTCTGCGAACTGACAAACGATTTAGCCTTTTTTTGATTATCACCGAGTTGGCTTTTTCTCACCCGTCACAGATACATACAAAAAAACTTTCCCACCTGGGACGCACGCACAACGTTTTGTCCCGGATGGGAAAGAATTAAAAACAGAAACAACACTCTTGCTGACAAGTACAGAAAACTATCAGCGAACTATATCTTCTGGAAACTTATCGGGCATCACAACACGTTTCCACGTCTCGTGATACCAGCAATTCAGTTCATTTCCATTCAAGTCCTTCGATATAAAATACTTCAAATGCATGTATTCATCCGATTCCATTTCAAACTGAAGCACATTATCCTGATTGTCCAACATAGGCAGGTGAATGTTCTTTTCAATACTTTCCTTGTAAGAATTATCTGTCAGCTGTTCATAAGTTCCATAACCGGTTATAATGGCATCCGACCCAGGAATAAGCGTAAAATTAACAATCCGCCCATCCTTACCAAGTACTTTGAATGTATTACTCGGTTTCAGCATTCCAGGTACATCAGCAGACTCGGACACATAATGGCACAATTGCCAGATTCCTTCCAGATTGGCCGGTTTAAAAGCAGCCTTCTCCTGTGCGGAGACTCCTGCTACCGCAAGCAGCATAGCTGCAAGCATGGTAAAGAACAAATTTCGTTTCATATTCGTATCGTTTTTGGTTAACACTCTCAGCCTTAGGGGCTGTCACAAATATAAATAAAATTTTCGAGAATATAACACATATACAGAAAAAAAAGTCCGCACAATCTGATAAATTGTACGGACTTGCTCTTTAAGGGTAAAAAATATCCTTATTGTCTTTCAGCAAACAAATTCTTCAATTAGAACTCGGCATTACGCGGAGTACGCGGGAACGGAATAACGTCGCGGATATTGGCCATACCTGTCACAAACAGAAGCAGACGTTCGAATCCCAGACCGAAACCGGCATGAGGACATGTACCGTATTTTCGCGTATCCAGATACCACCACATGTCTTTCATCGGAATATGCAGCTCGGTGATGCGTGCCATCAGCTTGTCATAATTCTCCTCACGCACACTTCCACCGATGATTTCGCCAATCTGCGGGAACAACACGTCAGTACCCTGCACAGTCTTACCATCCTCATTCTGCTTCATATAGAAAGCCTTGATTTCTTTCGGATAGTCAATCATGATAACAGGCTTTTGGAAATGTTCCTCAACCAGGAAACGCTCGTGCTCGCTGGCCAAATCGCAACCCCAATATACAGGGAACTCAAACTTATGTCCTTTTGCCACGGCTTCTTCCAGAATCTTAATACCTTCCGTATAAGGCAGACGGATAAACTCTGTATCAACCACCTTTTGCAGACGTTCTATCAATCCTTTATCAACCATCTTGTTCAGGAATTCCAAATCGTCACGACAGTTGTCGAGTGCCCATCTTACACAATATTTAATGAACTCTTCTTCCAGATCCATCAATTCGTTCAGATCAGCAAAAGCAACTTCAGGCTCAACCATCCAGAACTCAGCCAAGTGACGGGGAGTATTAGAGTTTTCAGCACGGAAAGTCGGACCAAACGTATAGATAGCACCCAAGGCCGTAGCAGCCAACTCGCCTTCCAGCTGTCCGGAAACCGTCAGACTGGCCTGCTTGCCAAAGAAGTCGTCATCGTAAATAATAGAACCGTTCTCGTCCTTCTTCAGGTCGTACAGATTCTTCGTTGTCACCTGAAACATCTGTCCGGCACCTTCGCAATCGGATGCTGTGATGATCGGGGTATGGAAATAGAAGAAACCCTTCTCGTGGAAAAACTTGTGGATAGCTATCGCCATATTGTGACGGATGCGGAACACAGCGCCAAACGTATTAGTACGGGGACGCAAATGAGCAATCTCGCGCAAGAACTCCATAGAGTGACCTTTCTTCTGCAAAGGATATGTATTGTCGCAAGTACCCAACACTTCTATCTCGCGGGCTTGGATTTCGGCTTTCTGTCCGGCACCGACCGATTCGGTCAGAACACCATTCACACTAAGGCAGGCTCCGGTCGTGATATCTTTCAGCACATCTTCGTCAAAGTTGGCCACGTCTACCACAATCTGCACATTATTTATTGTAGAACCGTCATTCAGTGCAATAAAATTCACCTGTTTGCTACCTCTGCGGGTACGAACCCATCCTTTCACATTGACCATAGCGCCAAAATCGTCACGCTTCAGCAGGTCAACAATCTTTGTTCTACTAATCTTTTCCATAATTCTATCGTATTCTGCAAAGAGTCAAAGAGATGCATCGCTCCCCGACTCTTTACTACATTATATTAATACTCTTTTTTATTCAAACGAACCCATCCGTAAGAAGTTTACCTCCTGCTCTGTCAGGTAACGCCATTCGCCACGACGCAAACCCTTCTTTGTTAATCCAGCAAAGTATACACGATCCAGTTTCACCACCTTATAGCCCAGCGACTCGAAGATTCGGCGCACGATACGGTTCTTACCCGAATGGATTTCAATACCTACATCATTCTTCTTATTCTCGTCAGTATAGCTGATAGCATCTGCATGAATCTCACCATCGTCCAACTGAATACCGGCAGCAATCTGTTCCATATCTGCCTTTGTCAGATTCTTGTCCAGATGCACATGATATATTTTCTTTTTCAAATACTTGGGATGAGTCAGCTTAGAAGCCAGATCACCATCGTTAGTAAGCAACAGCACACCGGTCGTATTGCGGTCCAGACGGCCTACCGGATAAATGCGCTCGGTGCAGGCATCCTTTACCAGATCCATTACCGTGCGACGCGCCTGCGGATCGTCGGATGTAGTCACCGTATCTTTAGGTTTGTTCAGCAATACGTAAATTTTGCGTTCGATGCTGACTGTCTGATCATGAAACTTCACTTCGTCACCACGTTTGATCTTGGTTCCCAACTCGGTTACGACAACACCGTTTACCGAAACTACACCAGCTGTAATAAACTCATCGGCCTCACGGCGTGAGCAGACACCGGCATTAGCAAGGAACTTGTTCAAACGGATCGGCTCGTTCGGATCGACAAACTGTTCTTTGTATTCTATCTGTTTCTTCTTGCTGTACTTAGCGTTCGGATCGTAATCGGCTGTACGACGCTGACGGTTTCCACCTTGTTTGCCATATCCCTGCGGCTTGCCTGTACCACCAGCATTGAAACGCGAACGTTGCGGACGATCACCATTATCGGCATTCGGAGCAAAACGCGGACGTTGCGGGCGGTCGTTTCCATACGAACGTTGCGGGCGATCACTAGCTTCGGCATCATTATAACGCGGGCGCTGCGGACGCGCACCATAAGAACGTTGTGGACGATCGCCATACTCGTTATTCGGAGTAAAGCGCGGACGCTGCGGACGATCATTGCCATAAGTGCGTTGCGGACGACTCGAATTTTCAGAATTGGAATTGAAACGCGGGCGATACGAACGGTCATCGCTGTACGAACGTTGCGGACGATCGCCATTCTCAGTATTAGGATTGAAACGCGGACGGTAAGAACGGTCGCTGCTATAAGCACGCTGCACACGTTCACCATTCTCCCTGTTAAATCTCGGGCGATGCGGGCGATCGCCATTTTCACGGTTATAAGACGGACGGTTATAACTTCCGTTGAACTGGTTACCATCACGGCCGGCATTCGAGTTCCCCTCTGCGGAAGAAGCATCGCGCCAAGTTTCGTTTTCTGTACTCATTTTGTTTTTATTCGAATAAAATTAGACGTTGGCCTCACGGCCGTTATTAGGCGGATGTGTCAAATAAAGGAGCTGCTTCCTCTTGACACCTCCTCTTATTTACATTCCTGTATAATTGTGCGGAGTGATAGCGCGAAGCTCTTTCTTGATGTCCTCGCTCACGTTCAACTCCTCGATAAAGTTCTTAATAGATTCTTCTGTAATAGCCTGGTTGGTGCGCGTCAAAGCCTTCAGTGCTTCGTACGGATGCGGATAGGCCTCGCGACGCAAAATAGTCTGAATAGCCTCAGCCACAACGCTCCAGCAGTTGTCCAAATCGCGATAGATAGCTGTTTCATTCAGCAGCAGTTTACGCAAACCTTTCAATGAGCTCTGGATGGCAATGATAATATGTCCGAAAGGCACACCGATATTGCGCAGCACAGTCGAGTCGGTCAGGTCGCGTTGCAGACGAGACACCGGCAACTTCACAGCCAGATGTTCCAAAATAGCATTTGCCATACCCAAATTACCTTCGGCATTTTCAAAGTCGATGGGGTTCACTTTGTGAGGCATAGCACTCGATCCCACCTCACCGGCTTTAATTTTCTGCTTGAAGTATTCCATCGAAATGTATTGCCAGAAGTCGCGGTTCATGTCGATCATGATGGTATTGATGCGCTTCATGGCGTCGAAGATAGCCGACAGATTGTCATAATTGGAAATCTGTGTAGTATATTCTTCACGTTCCAAACCCAGCTTTTCGGATACGAAACGGTTGCCGAACGCTTTCCAGTCGTATTCGGGATAAGCTACGTGATGGGCGTTGTAGTTACCGGTAGCACCACCGAACTTGGCTGTCACGGGACAGGCCTTCAGCGTAGCAAGCTGACGTTCCAAACGATAGACAAATACATTGATTTCTTTTCCCAGACGGGTAGGCGAAGCGGGTTGTCCGTGCGTCTTGGCCAGCATAGGGATGTTGGCCCACTCTTCAGCATACGTGCGAAGTTGTGCTATCAGCTCTTCTATCTGCGGATAGTACACATTGCTCAGTGCTTCTTTCACCGAAAGGGGGATAGAAGTATTGTTAATATCCTGCGAAGTCAGACCAAAGTGAATAAATTCTTTATAGTCGTCCATTCCACCCAGCTTGTCGAACTCTTCTTTTAGGAAGTATTCTACAGCTTTCACGTCGTGGTTGGTCACGCTTTCAATATCTTTGATGCGCTGTGCATCGGCTTCCGAGAAGTTGCGGTAGATGTTTCTCAAAGTTTCGAACACAGCCTTGTCCACCCCTTTCAATTGCGGCAAGGGCAGTTCGCACAGGGTAATGAAGTATTCCACTTCTACCTGTACACGGTATTTTATCAGTGCAAACTCAGAAAAATAATCAGCCAAGGCCTCAGCCTTGCCTCTGTATCGACCATCGATCGGAGAGATAGCGGTAAGTAAATCCAGTTTCATACGTCGTATCTATAATGATAATTATCAGACTGCAAAATTACGTCTTTTTTCTGACTTACAAGGGATAAGAATGACATAAAAACTCCTTGCAACTATAAAATTATCCAAAATACATCCGCCACTGTCGCCTGCCTCACCTACCGCCGAACGCAAAAGACCCCTCCTCCCTACCCTATCGACTTATCTATACCTTCCTATTTTCCCTAACTAGAAAAAAATTTTTTCCTAGTTAGAGAATAATATTTTCCTAACTGAGAAAAAATAAAGGGATAATTGCTACCCAGAAATGGCTATCCTAAAAAAAGAAAAAGAGGACACATTTACATGTGTCCTCTAAAAATTGTCGGTGGGCGTTGACGGATTCGAACCGCCGACCCTCTGCTTGTAAGGCAGATGCTCTGAACCAGCTGAGCTAAACGCCCGTTTCGAATAACAAAAATAAAGAATTGAGTGTGGGCGTTGACGGATTCGAACCGCCGACCCTCTGCTTGTAAGGCAGATGCTCTGAACCAGCTGAGCTAAACGCCCGTTTTGAATAACGAAAGTGAAGAATTGAGTAGTGGGCGTTGACGGATTCGAACCGCCGACCCTCTGCTTGTAAGGCAGATGCTCTGAACCAGCTGAGCTAAACGCCCGTCACTTTCGTTTCAAAAGCGCTGCAAAGGTACGACATTTTTTGATATCTGCAAACAATCGAATGACTTTTTTCAAAAAAAACATCACAGCCTCATCGAAACAGACTACGGTGTATCCGACCAAACAAGTAACACTGTGATGTGCAAAGCACAAAAAAAGTAAGGACACACCTTGATGGTGCATCCTTACAAAATACAATAAAAATATCTCTATTCAGATTATTTATATTCCTGCCAGCTCTTGATCTGGATATCCTCCAATTTCATCTCGCAGAAGGCCTCAATAAAGGCACTAGCCAGACGCGCATTGGTGATCAACGGAATATTATGGTCAATAGCACCACGACGAATCTTATAACCGTTCGTCAACTCACGTTTGGTATGATTCTTCGGGATATTGACAATAAGATCAAACTTATGCTCGGAAATCATCTTCATCACATTATTCTCGGCATCGGGACGTTCATCCGGCCAGAAAACAGGCACTGTATCTACGCCATGGGCATTCAAGAAAGCTGCTGTGCCGGCTGTAGCATAGATCTTATAACCTTTAGTATAAAGCATGCGGCTGGCATCGAGCAAATCAACTTTCGACTTCATGGCACCCGACGAGAACATCACACCCTTCTCAGGAGAAGGAACTTTGAAACCGGTAGCAATCATCGCATTCAGCAAAGCTTCTGAGAAATCATCACCCAAGCAACCAACCTCACCTGTTGAAGACATGTCTACACCCAATACCGGGTCGGCCTTGTGCAGGCGCGAGAACGAGAACTGGCTGGCTTTTACGCCAATCCAATCGATATCATAAGCCGATTTATCGGGTTTGGTATAAGGAGCATCGAGCATAATCTTTGTTGCGGTCTCGATAAAGTTGCGTTTCAGCACTTTGCTGACAAACGGGAAACTACGTGAAGCGCGAAGATTACATTCAATCACCTTAACTTCATTATTGCGAGCCAGGAACTGAATGTTGAACGGACCTGAGATGTTCAGTTCCTTAGCAATCTGACGACTGATCTTCTTGATGCGACGGGCGGTAGCAAAATAGATCTTCTGAGCGGGGAACACCAGGGTAGCGTCGCCAGAGTGTACGCCGGCAAACTCGACGTGCTCGGAAATGGCGTATTCCACCACCTCGCCGTTCTGAGCTACGGCATCGAATTCTATCTCCTTCGTATTCTGCAAGAACTGCGAAACAACTACCGGATATTCTTTCGATACCTCAGCTGCCATCTTCAGGAACTCCTGCAATTCTTCTTCGTCGTAGCAAACGTTCATAGCTGCACCCGAGAGGACGTAAGACGGACGCACCAGCACCGGATAACCCACCTTAGCCACAAAGCCTTTCACATCTTCCAAGCTGGTTAGTTCCTGCCATGCCGGCTGATCGATACCCAGCTGGTCGAGCATGTGAGAGAACTTATTACGGTTCTCTGCGCGGTCAATAGATACCGGAGAAGTACCCAATACAGGAACTGACTGACGATAGAGTTTCATAGCCAGATTGTTCGGAATCTGTCCGCCTACCGATACGATAACACCACGGGGTTGTTCGAGGTCAATAACATCGAGCACACGTTCGA
>NZ_FR883026.1:8052-10592 GCF_000435115.1 Bacteroides sp. CAG:633
ACACGTTCGAACGACAGTTCATCGAAATAAAGGCGGTCGCACATATCATAGTCAGTCGAAACCGTCTCTGGGTTATAGTTGATCATGATAGACTTATAACCCAACTTGCGGGCAGTCTGGATAGCATTCACCGAACACCAGTCGAACTCAACGCTGGAACCGATACGATAAGCACCCGAACCCAATACAACTACCGACTTTTCGTTCTTATAATAGTTTACATCATAACCCTGTACAGCATACGTCATATAAAGATAGTTGGTCAGTTCAGGATGTTCACTGGCTACGGTATTAATACGCTTCACTGCCGGAAGAATGCCCAGTTCCTTACGACGGGCACGCACCATGAGATTTTCCTTCTCCATGTTGCCAGTCGGATGAAGTACGAAACGGGCAATCTGGAAGTCGGAGAAGCCTAATACCTTAGCCTGACGCAATACATCGGCAGGTATGTCTTCTATCTTCTTATATTCGGAAAGTTTATGCTTATAATCGACAATATTCTTCAGCTTGCCGAGGAACCACGGATCAATCTTTGTCAGATCGTAAATGCGGTCGATCGTATAGCCTTCTTCCAGAGCTTGGGCAATAGCAAAAATACGAAGATCAGTCGGATGCGACAATTCGTGATCAAGATCATCGAAATGAGTACCGTCGTTGCCAACAAAGCCATGCATACCTTGGCCAATCATACGCAAACCTTTTTGGATAATTTCCTCGAAGCTACGGCCGATAGACATGATTTCACCTACCGACTTCATGCTCGAACCGATTTCGCGGCTCACTCCGACAAACTTCGTCAGGTCCCAGCGAGGAATCTTACAAATCAGGTAATCGAGCTGAGGTGCTACATAAGCCGAGTTGGGTGTACCCATCTCGCCAATCTGATCGAGCGTATAGCCTAAAGCAATCTTGGCAGCTACAAAAGCCAACGGATAACCGGTAGCCTTGGATGCCAATGCTGAAGAACGACTTAAACGGGCATTTACCTCGATGACACGATAGTCATTGGTTTCGGCATTGAAAGCATACTGAATGTTACACTCGCCCACAATGCCCAAGTGGCGGATACACTTGCGGGAAAGTTCCTGCAACATTTCTACCTGTTCGTTGCTGAGCGAACAAGTCGGTGCAACCACTATAGACTCACCTGTATGGATGCCCAGAGGGTCGAAGTTTTCCATGCTGGCCACGGTGAAACAATGGTCGTTTGCGTCACGGATAACCTCAAATTCTATTTCTTTCCAACCTTTCAGAGACTCTTCTACAAGAATCTGTTTGGAGAAAGTGAACGAGCTTTCGGCCAACTTCACAAATGCTTCTTCGTCGGGGCAAATACCGCTACCCAATCCGCCCAGCGCATAAGCCGAACGTACCATCACCGGATAACCGATTTCGCGAGCAGCCTTCAAAGCATCTTCCATACTTTCCACAGCATGGCTCTTAGGAGTCTTCATCGGTATTTCATCGAGCTTTTTGACAAACAAGTCACGGTCTTCCGTATACATGATGGCTTCTACTGAAGTACCCAACACACGTACACCGTATTTTTCAAGAATACCTTTCTGATAAAGTTCGGTTCCGCAATTCAATGCAGTCTGTCCACCGAAAGCCAACAGGATTCCGTCGGGACGTTCCTTCTTGATAATCTCTTCCACGAAATAAGGAGTTACCGGCAAGAAATACACCTTGTCAGCGATACCTTCCGAAGTCTGAATCGTAGCGATATTGGGGTTAACCAGCACAGAGCTGATACCTTCTTCGCGCAAAGCTTTCAAAGCCTGCGAACCGGAGTAGTCAAATTCTCCAGCCTGACCGATCTTGAGCGCACCTGAACCCAAGACTAACACTTTCTTCAAATCGTTCTTCATTGTTTCTCTTTATAAGTTGTTTTAATGTCTTTTACTCCATATATAAAAAATGCGTCATCCTTATCAAAGGACAACGCATTTATCAAAGAATTAAAAATATCTCTGCAAAAACGGAAAAACCATCAACCGGCGAATGAAATTCATTCGAACTAAAATAAAAACTGGTTCCCATTTCCTGTGACTGCATATACAATTTCTAAAGTTTTTGCAAAGTAACGACTTATTCGTGACATGAACAAATATTTCAGAAATTGTTTTGCAACACAAATGACACATGCCGTTATTTAACAAAAATAACAGGCCGTTCCAATTGTTATCTTGCCGTTTGATTTATCTTTTCCGTATCGTTTTTTAAAACAGCTTTGGTACGATACTCTATTGTTGCCGCCAAGTCTGTACACAGGCCACCATCATTTTCTCCGATTCCGACTGTACCAGTCCTTCAAAGATTAAACAATGAATTATTTACTCCGAGAACGCTTCCGAAATGCGGAAACATTTCCGATAATCACAGCTACCCTATTGTCCCTCGCAGCATTCCTGCTGATTTCCTTTCACTTTTTCACGAAAAACACCTACCTTTACGGCCAGAAAAAAGCAATGGGAAATGATTAATGGTAAATGGTGAATGGTAAATGATAACTAATTCTTCATTCCTCATTCTTCATT
>NZ_FR883027.1:0-4257 GCF_000435115.1 Bacteroides sp. CAG:633
ATAGAGGATTCACGATAATTCATTACGTTAAAACGGGTTTACAAGGGCAGCAGGATAATTGACTGCCTTTTTTTATTGCCTTTTTTATCTACTAGGCAAGTTATATAGCACCTACTTCGATATATCTACTAATCGCTAATATACAACCATTTAACTATTTATTCTGAATATCGCCTATCCGTAATAACCATAAATATAAACTATTGTCAAAAGAAATTCTTAAAGTCACTATTCTTGTCTGTTAGCTTACTGACAGAAGAAAATAACGGCAATATGGCGATATAGGTAAGCTGGCTATAGAAAGTGTTCCTTTGATTAGGTACACCGCCCAAAGGTGAATATAATCGTACATAGATAAAAAGATTGGAATTACCACGAGCAGAGGCATAACCAGAACTGCCTAGAGTAATTCAAGCACTATAGATTTTACAGTATATAATGAAACTAACATTGAATCATGGAGTATTACACGTTTGAACAATTAAAAGAAATGGCTTTTAGTGATGGAATTACCGGCAATAAGGTAGCTGTTGGTATATGGGCTAAAATGAACGGCTTTCTAAAGAAAAAGAAGCAGATAAACAAGCGTAGAATTACATTCTACTTTAAACTGGATGATTGGCAACCGCATAATGTATGACTGCCAAAGCCTTTCTGTAAGGCAGCGTCAAAAACAGTACATAATAGCTATTCTGGCATACATGGTTAGCCAGATAACACAAGGAGGTAAATTACAGATGTTTTTTAAAGATAGTCTTAGTGAAGTGGTACTAAGGAAAAATGAACCGTAGTCTATGGGAAATTTGACACCAAGTATAGGGGAAAAATGATACTCTATACATTACTACAATACTAACATTACAACTTAGATAATTCAGTGCTTCGCACTTCATTATCAAATTTCTAGCTTTCGTAGATAAGTAACTAATGATAAAAACGTAACATTATGATGATATACAACAACAGACTGTTCAATACCAGAAAGGAATTGAAGCGGTATCTAGGTGGAACACGTAAATATAACAAGGCTCTGAAAAACGGAGAGATTTATAACATATATCAAGAAGAATCAAATAACCAACCGTTTGCGCACAATGGAACAACAATATACGACACTGACAAAAGACATTAATAATATAGATAATAAGGATGCCATAGTATATGCCTATATAAAGTCAAGGATGAATTATAAAACTTCCATTGCAGATAATGTTACGGAAAAGGAGATTTCCGAAAAACTAGGCATATCATTAAGCACTGTAAAAAGAAGCGTTGCAAGGCTAAAGAAGAATAAGAATCTTATTGATAAAGTAATAAGTAACAATGTAATAGCAGAGGGAAGCTACAAGACCTACAACAAATATCATGTGGCAAAATGTAATGAGAACTTCTTCTATATTTATAACAGTTTCTTTAATGATGATATGAACATAGCAAAAGCCAGTGAACGAACTAAATTAAAGAACTTCTTGCTTAAATTAAAGACAATATGTAAAAAGGAAACGAACAAGTATATAAGTGAAAATCCGCATCTGGATGGGCTTAACAAAACGGAACTATCTAAGAAACTGGGCATTGATGAAAAGACATTAAATAAATATCTGGAAATGGCAGTCAATGCAGGACAGATAAAATATATAACAAATGGTTTGCTGATACTGAACAAGTCCATTATTCCAGATTTTAAGAAAGATGATACAGATACAAGAATCTATCATATTATTTATGACTGGTGCATTGATAACGGTGTTGTTCCACCAGACAGAAACGATGAAATAAAAATAATGGAAGATGGCAGTATCAGAAGAAAAAACAGCTTACTTCTTGAAATAGCAGGAAAGCTATACTATATGAAAGATGAAGAAATTAGGAGTTTGCTAACTAATAGAATAGCTTCCGAAGAAATAACTTTGGAATATATAGCTAAAGTGTTGAATATAAAAACTAAAAAGAAGAAAGAGTATATACCGTGTTCCATCATCATGCTTGACTAAACTAGCTAATCACCTATATTCAGTTTGGCTGAAAGTCAAGAGAGCAGGTATATAGGGTACTTCATATAAGAATCCCCCTCCCCATTCAGTCAGTAAGCTAAAATATATAAGAGTGGCTGTCTTTACGGTGTACAACCCACTTAGTCCCCCTCTGTATATTGATATAAAAAAGAATTATTAATCATTTAAACTTTTATCAATATGAGAAATTTAGTTATCATGCCAACAGAGAAAAGAACTTTGAATTTAGGTGAGTTTGCAGAAGAAGCTACTATAATTGTGGAAGAAACTGCAAAGCCTAGTGTTACCTTTTTGGAAGCAAATACAGATTCTATCACACTGGAAGAACTTGCAAACAAATGTGTTGTGCCTACTTGGGCTAACTTGGAATCAACCATTTCACACCAAGACTTTATTTCTTGTGTGCATGAAGCTGCAAGTACATTCTATGCAGGTGAAAAGGTGAGTTTTCCAGAAATAAGAGTTTCACACATAGTACGTGGCAGAATACCGTCCGCACTAGGTAAGAAAGCAAGTGAACTGTTAGAATGTGAAAAGACACAATTCTATCAAAGACTTGCATTTGCTTTTACTGTTCCAACCATTTTTGAAACAATAAGAGGACAAAAACTAGAATTGTGCATAGGTGGGGTAAGAAATTACAGTGACTTGAATCTATACCGTTCTTCCAAAGGTTTAGAAAAGTTTTCCGTCTTTATTGGCTGGAGAATGAGAATTTGCTCTAATCAGATTCTTACTGGTGAGGGTGTGAGGTTCAACATGGAAGTAACCAATATCAGTGAACTTTACAGAAATGTACTGGAATTGTTTAACAGCTTCAATGCAGCCAAAGAAATACATTTGATGCAAACATTATCAGATACTTATTTATCTGAAACACAGTTTGCACAAGTGGTAGGCAGAATGAGAATGTACCAAGCACTTTCACCAGCAAGACAGAAAGCAATACCAAGACTTCTAATCACTGACAGCCAAATAAATAGTGTGTGCCGTGATTATTACACAAATGAAGTGTTTGGAGTGAAAGACAATGCCATATCTCTTTTTGATTTTCACAATTTACTCACACAGTCAAACAAAAATAGCTATATAGACAGCTATTTACAACGTGGGGTAAATGCTACAGAGGTAAGTGTTGGACTGAACAATGTATTACAAGGACTGGATAATAAATATTCTTGGTTCTTGGGCTAAATTAATTGAAAGGGCATCTATTTATTAGGTGTCCTTTCTTTTTTAACAACTTAAAAGTACTACAGAATGGAAGATAATGGAAAACTAGTATTATGGGGTACGTTGGTAGTTCTACTACTAATAATAATTGGTATTATCAATCCTTTTTTGCTGATACTGATTATTGCAATCTTTACTTATCTGCAATCATAAATACTCACTAATATACAAAGTGAATGTTTTGCTATAAATCAATACATTAGCTAATTGGCTAGTATGTTGGTAATGGTAAAATATTCACTTTTATTTATTTACATATAAAACAGAACATTATGAGTTTAAAATATTCAAGCACTACAGCAGATTATCTAGTTTGGTCTGATGCAATGAATTTAATAAGGAAATTGGCTAAAGATGGAAATTATAAAATTTCACTTCTTATAGCTTTGGGGTGTTTCACTGGTTTAAGAATATCAGATATTCTAGCTTTGAGATGGAAACAGATATTAAATACCAGTGAATTTACAGTAATAGAGAAAAAGACAAGTAAGGTGAGAACTATTAGGATAAATGCCCAACTTGGGCAGCACATAAAAGAATGTTATGAACGGATAAAGCCTATAGGAATTAACTCACCTATTTTAGTGAGCCAAAAAGGAACTGTTTTCACTATCCAGAGAATCAATGTGATACTAAAAGAGGTGAAAAAGAAGTACAAATTAAAGATTAAGAACTTTAGCTGTCATTCACTTAGAAAGACTTTTGGCAGACAAGTTTATAATATGAACAGTGAAAATTCAGAACTAGCCTTAGTTAAACTTATGGAACTGTTTAATCATTCCAGTGTAACCATTACTAAAAGATACTTAGGTTTAAGGCAGGAAGAACTACTAAATACTTATGACTGTTTAAGTTTCTAATCTGTTGGAATGTGACAAAGTTTGAAATTTCTGGACTATTTACAGAAATAGAAAGTTTTGTCACATTCTGATAGTCCAATGCAAGCTAGTTCCGAAATGAAGTGGAAACTGTCTTTTTAAAAAGGCACGGTACGGCTTGTAGTTTATGG
>NZ_FR883028.1:0-21683 GCF_000435115.1 Bacteroides sp. CAG:633
GGAGGGTGAACCAGGGAGTGACCTCGACATCCGTTTCCCAGGGGGCGGCATGCAGCTCCCGAAACAGCGGATTGTCGCTGTAGTGCAGGGCGTCCACCTCCTCCCAGGCAAGGGGATAAAGCTCAATGCCCGTGTAGTGCACCTTTTTTTGCGTTTTCCCGGCATTTTCGAGCGTCAGCAGGGCATTGAGCCCCGTGCCGAAGCCTACCTCTAAAACATGCGGAAAAACGGCGGCAGTGGCATTGAGCCCCATGTCGATGAATATGTGTTGCGATTCGGTGTGCGCCCCTTTCACCGAGTGGTAGTGTTCGTTCAGTTCGGGGACGAACAGCGTGGCGCTTCCGTCGGCAGTCTGTTCAATGATTCTTTGCATTTAAGTTTTTGAGTTTCTAAGTTTTTAAGTTCTTTCCTCCTCGTTCCTTTGTTCCCTCGTCAACTCGTTAACTTGTCCCCTCGTCAACTTGTCAACTCGTTCCCTTGTCAACTCGTCCCCTCGTCAACTAACCAATAACCGTCAGTGCTCCCTGCAATGCCCAAAGCATGGCCATGTAGCGGAGCAGCTTGCCAATGAACATCGAAACGGTGGTCAGCATCAGGTTGCTGCGCATGAAGCCCAGGGCGATGGCAATGGCTTCGCCCACAAAAGGCAGGAAGGCAAAAAAAGCCATCAGGGCACCCTTGCCTTGCAGGAAGTGTTGCATGCGGTCTATCTTCTCTTTCTTCACTTTGAAGTATTTCTCAATCCAGTCGATGCGTCCCAGGCGTCCCATGTAGTAACACGTCATGCCGCCTACCGTATTGCCCAAGGCGGCCGACAGTACGCAGACAGCAGGACTGAGCCCGACGTTGACCAGCGCCACCAGCACCAATTCGGAACTGAAGGGAATGATGCTGCCGGCCAGCAGGGCCGAAATGAACAGTCCGACATAGCCCCAGTCGATGAGCAGCTGTATCAGTGTGTCTATAAAAGCGTCCATACGTTGAAGATGAATAACAGGAATAACAATACGAGCGAACAGATGAAGAAGATGTTGGAGCTGCGGCTGTGGGTCAGGGCAAACAGATGACCTGCCAGAATGCTGGTACCAATCAGCAGCAACGACAGTAGATGGACGCACTGCGACGGCTGTAGTACGATGTACACGAAAGTGCAGAAACACAGTAACAGCAGGAAGTTCAGGTAACTGCGCGTACGTATCTTGTCCTCGTAGCCCATAGCCAGGCAATGTCCTGCACTGACGGCGAAGAGGATGAACAGATAGCCAACCGTAGCCAGCTCCCAGGGCTGGAAGTCGAAACGGATGGGTTGAAAGGTGGCCAGTTCCTGAAACGGACGGTAGAACAACGGCATGTCCCCGTGATAGAACGCATGGCCCAGCAGAAACCAGTAGGGCAGACTCCAGCCGACGAGCGATGCGAAAAAGCTTTTAAGATGGAGCGAGCGGAAATTACGGGCACCTATCCAGAAGACAGGAGCAAACAGAGTGAGTTGTGGCCACAACAGGCTTCCGAGTCCGATGAAGACAAAGCAATGGAACAGGTCGGCCGAAGCGTGAGGCTTCTGATAGCTGCGGAACAGGAAAAACAGAGCTATCAGGAACAGGACGGCAGCCACGTCGCCCGCATAAAGCAGGTGCATGCTGGGACAGGCGGATATAAGCAGGATGTAGAGGGTAGTCTGCACCGAAGCACGCAGGCGGATGATGGCAAACGTGTTGTTCAGCTCGATGAGGAAATATCCGATGACGGCATACAGCAGGAAACTGGACAGGCGGTCGGCCCATGCAGGTAGGTCGAAATGCCCGAAAGTGCTCCATAAGGAAGCGATGCTTCTTCCGGTACTGTCTTCGGGGAGCAGCAGGGCAGCCAGCGCCCAGCAGAAGAGAGAAATAAAAATGGCGACAGGAAGCGTGAAATGGCCTGCCGTCACTTTGTTTTGGAATCTTCGGTTGTACATAAAAGGGCGACGGAGGAATGAGAATGAATGGGTTTACTTTGTTATTCAGCGTGAGGGGGTGTCAGAACAAAGGTATCTGAAACTCTCCTCCTTCCAGAAGGAGGGGAGTCAGATACTATAGCTAAGTTCCAATACACTTATAAGTCGAACCCAATGTCGCGGCGGAAGTATTTACCTTCGAAGCTCAGCATGTCGGCTACTTTATAGCTCTTTTCCAAAGCTTCTTCCTTGGTCTCACCGTATGAGCATACGGCAATGACACGTCCGCCGTTGGTAACGACACGTCCGTCTTTCATCGCTGTGCCGGCGTGGAACAGGATGCTGTCGGTCGTCTCTACTAGGTTAAAGCCGGTGATGGGCAGTCCCTTCTTGTACTCGCCGGGGTAACCGCCGCTGACCAGCATGACGCAGGCTGCCGTACGCGGATCGAAGATCATGGATTTCGTATTGAGGTTGACGTTGTACACTCCTTCGAACAGGTCTACGATGTCGCTTTGCAGACGCAGCATGACGCTTTCGGTTTCGGGGTCGCCCATGCGCACGTTGTATTCGATAACCATCGGTTCGCCCTGTACGTTGATCAGTCCCAGGAACAGGAAGCCTTTGTAGAGGATACCCTCTTCGCGCAGACCGTTGATAGTGGGCTCGATGATGCGTTCGCGTACCTTCTCCATGAATTCGTCGTTGGCAAACGGAACGGGAGTCACACTACCCATACCGCCGGTATTCAGGCCTTTGTCGCCTTCGCCGATGCGTTTGTAGTCCTTGGCTACGGGCAACACTTTGTAGTGTTCGCTATCGGTCAGGACGAATACGGAGCATTCGATACCGCTCAGGAACTCTTCGATGACTACCGTAGCACTGGCGTTTCCGAACATGCCGTCGAGCATTTCCTTCAGTTCTTTCTGTGCTTCTTCCAGGGTGGGGAGAATCAGTACGCCCTTACCTGCACAGAGGCCGTCGGCTTTCAGCACGTAGGGAGCGGAAAGTGTCTCCAGGAAGGCGAGACCTTCGTTCAGTGTTTCGGCCGTCACGCTTTTGTAGCGGGCGGTAGGGATGTTATAGCGCTTCATGAACTCTTTGGCAAACTCTTTGCTGCCTTCCAGTTGCGCGCCTTTGGCAGAGGGGCCGATAATGGCAATGTTCTGTGTGGTAATGTCATTCTTGAAGTAGTCGAAGATGCCTTGTACCAGCGGATCTTCGGGACCAACGACAATCATGTCGATGGCACGTTCCAGTGCAAAAACCTTGAGGGCAGCAAAATCCGTAGCTTTGATGTCTACGTTTTCGCCTACCTGTGAGGTGCCGGCATTGCCGGGAGCGATGTACAGTTTCTCAACTTTCGGACTTTGGGCTATCTTCCAAGCCAAAGCGTGTTCGCGGCCACCAGAGCCTAATAGTAATACTTTCATCTTTCTTTATTGTTTTGAATTTCAGTTCTTTGTAAAGTGGGAATATTCCCGTTGTGGTTTATTTCTTTTTCAGGTAATCGTCGAAGTAGCGGGTAATCTTTTCGTGCAGATGTACGCGGTCGCGTCCCAACACGTTATGGTCGTGTGTGGGATAGATGAACAGGTCGGGATAGGTACGTGCATCCACACAGGCCTTCATGAACGACAGGGTGTGCTGAGGCACACAAGTGCGGTCGTGGTCGTCGTGGATGATGAGCAGGTGTCCCTTCAGCTGTCCGGCCAGGTTCTTCAGGTCGCACTGTTTGTAACCCTCCGGATTGGCCTGCGGCGTGTCCATATAGCGTTCGCCGTACATCACTTCGTAGAATTTCCAGTCGATGACCGGTCCGCCGGCTACGCCTACCTTGAAGATTTCGGGGTAGCGGAGCATCAGGGCGGTAGTCATGTGTCCGCCAAAGCTCCAGCCGTGCACACCGATGCGGTCGGCGTCAACATAAGGCAGCGATTGGAGGAATTCGGCACCTTTCACCTGATCTTTACCTTCTTCGATGCCCAGGTGACGGAAAGTGCAGTTTTCGAACTCCAGACCACGGTTGCTGCTGCCACGGTTGTCGAGGGTGAGCATGATATAACCTCTGTTGGCCATATAGATGTCCCAGCCGCGGGCGGCATAGTTCCAGTTGTTTACGAGCATCTGGGCGTGCGGGCCTCCGTATACGTAAATGATGGCGGGATATTTCTTGGCAGGATCGAAGTCGGCTGGCTTGATGAGACGGTAGTACAGGTCAGTCTTGCCGTCGGCAGCTTTCAGCGTACCTACTTCTACGCGGGGCATGATGAAACCTTCGAAGGGATCCTTAGCCGTGAGCAGGCGTACGGTCTCCTTGCCGTTGGCTGTCGAAGCGATGTCGATGATGCGCGGCACGTCGGGAGCCGACCAGTTGTCGAGCAGGTATGTGCCCGATGCGGAGAGTTGTGCATTGTGTACGCCCTGTCCGTTGTCCAGCAGTGTCATCTTGCCATTGTTCACGTTCACCTTATACACATTGCTCTGCAGAGGAGATTCCTTGGTAGCTGTGATGATGACTTCTTTCTTCTTGGCGTTGAAACCCAGAATGCCTTGTACCAGCCATTCACCTTGCGTCAGTTGCACGCCTGCGGCTCCTTTGACGTTCTTTCCGCTGCCAACTTTCTGTACCAGGCTCCACATCTTTTCGATGGCTTCGGCGTCGAGTTTCTGGGGTTGGTTGGCTGAAAGTTTAGCCAGGTCGTACACGTACAGATGGTTATAGCCGTCGCGCTGACTCTGATAGATGAACTTGTTGCTGTCCCACGGCAGGAAGACGATAGGAGTTTGCGGCTCCACATATTTGGGATGCGTCTCTTCGATGAGCGTCTGCATCAGTTCGCCTGTCTCGGCATTATACTGACACAGCTTGGAGTGATTCTGGTCGCGGTTCACTTCGATGAGGAAAAGACTTTTCTCGTCGGGTGCCCACGAAATGTTGGTGAAATAACGGTCCGTCGGGTCGCCTGTATTCAGATAGACAGTCTTCTGCGTGGCAGGGTTGTAGATACCTACGCTGACCTTGTGGCTGTTCATGCCGGCCATCGGGTAGCGGATGTTCTCTACGGTGCCGATGCGGGCGGTGACGTCGACCAACGGATATTGGGTCACCATCGACTCGTCCATGCGATAGAAGGCAAGCAGGCTGCCCGTAGGACTCCAGAAGGTACCTTTGCTGATGCCGAATTCGTTGCGGTGAACCGATTGTCCGCAGACGATGCCTTCGGGCTCGTTGGTTACAGCGTGGTTGTCCACGTAGAGGTTGTTGCCTACGGTGTAGGCGATGTGTCCGCCTTCGGCAGTGAAGTCGATATTGGCTCCTTTCTGTTCTGCGGCTTGGGGATAGGCTTTTACAATCTCGTTTTTCTCGAAGTCGTAGACAATGTAACCTTTTGCGCTCTTGATAAGCATATAAGGTTTGTCAGCCCAGGGGAACTGGGTATTGTAGAAGTGTTGCAGGCTGCCGTAATTTTTTTTGCTATCAGTTCCGGCCTGTGCGCTGAGCACTTCGTTTACCTTTGCCCGGGTGGCAATCAGGGTCTCCTTACCGTTCTTTGGGTCGACGGTCATAAGCGAGTCGACACCCGGTTTGATGCAACGGTCGCCCCACCACTGTACGCTGTACAGGTTTTCGGCATAGCGATAGGTTTCACCGCCGGGGATGAGGTCTTCCAGCGTGGGGTATTTCAGTTCGTTCGATACGTTTTCTTGTGCCATAATGGGTGTCTCTGACAAGGTGGCCACAGCCAATAACAGGGTGGCGATGCCTTTACTGATTCTTCTCATATCTTTATGGGTTTATTGGTATTTTTCTCTTCTTTTCCGTTCGGGATACGATTCGCCGGAGCGGGGTTTGCGGTCGGACTTGAACTCTTTTTTCTCCCGTGGCTGGAAGTCTTTCCGTTCACGGGGTTTGAAGTCTTTCCGTTCGCCTTCGTTGAAGCTGTGGCGTTCGCGGGGCTTGAAGTCCTTGCGGGGAGCGGCCGGACGATGTTCTTTGAAGTCTTTGGGCTCCTTGCTCAGTTCTTCTCCTTCGGCACGGAAATCCTTGTATTTTCCGTCGAATATTTCGTACTGGCGGAACTCGCAATCGAGTGCTCCGTTCAGCAGCGGTATGCGTTTGGTGGCTTTCAGCCCGATCTTGTCGAAGCATTCGTCACGGTAGGACAGAATCCAGGCTGTGTTTCCGGTAAAGGCATGTTTCAGCCGTTCGCCAATCATTTCGTAAAGTCCGAGCAGGTCGTTGCTGGATATGCGTTCGCCGTAGGGCGGATTGGTAATGATGATGCTCTTCTCCTTCGGCTGCTCGAATTGCTGGAAAGGTTGCAACTTGAGGACTACATCTTTGCTGACACCGGCAGCCTTGATGTTGTGCATGGCTATTGTGTTGGCCTTGGGATTGTTGTCGTAGCCGTAGATTTTATGGGTAAACTCGCGCTCCTGACTGTCGTCGTTGTAGATTTCGTCGAAAAGGTCGCGGTCGAAATCGGGCCACTTCTCAAAAGCAAATTCCTTGCGGAAGACTCCCGGAGCAATGTTGCGGGCAATGAGTGCCGCTTCGATGGGGATGGTTCCCGAACCACACATGGGGTCGATGAGGTCGCATTCGCCATGCCAGCCTGTCATCAGGATCATACCGGCTGCCAGTACCTCGTTCAGCGGTGCTTCGACAGCTTCCTGACGGTATCCGCGGCGGTGAAGCGACTCGCCGCTGGAGTCGAGCGAAAGCGTACAGTTGTTTTCGGCAATGTGGATGTTGAGCAGTACATCCGGCTTGTTGATGCGTACGTTGGGACGTTTTCCTGTTTTTTCACGGAAATAGTCGACGATGGCATCTTTTATCCTGTATGAAACGAATTTGCTGTGGCGGAACTCTTCGCTGAAGACTACGGCGTCTATGGCGAAGCTGTTGTCTACGCTCAGATAGTCTTCCCAATGGATGGCTTTGATCTGCTCGTATACTTCATCGGCATCCTGGGCTGTAAAGTGCTTGATAGGCTTCAGAATGCGGATGGCGGTACGCAGGCAGAAGTTGGCCTTGTACATCATTTCTTTGTCTCCACTGAAGGATACCATACGGCGTCCTATCTGGATGTCATTGGCTCCTAATGCAGTCAGTTCTGCTGCCAGGACTTCTTCCAATCCCTGGAAGGTTTTTGCAATCATTTCAAAAGGTTGTTCGCTCATTGCTATGTTGTTTTAGATTTAGTTGACAAGTTGACGAGGCTTCAGGCTACAAGGCATATTCTTGTTTGTTTCTCGTCCACTTGTCTCTCGTCTACTGTGTTCTTTATCTTTTGGCTTTGGTCTGTACAATGCGGGCACCGGCCTGAACGTTTTCCGTTACCCAGATATTGCCGCCTACGGTGGCTCCCTTACCTACGGTGATACGTCCCAGGATGGTGGCGTTGGAGTAGACGATGACGTCGTCTTCCAGAATGGGGTGGCGGGGGATGCCTTTGATGGGCTTTCCGTCTTCGTCGAGCGGGAAGCTCTTGGCTCCGAGGGTTACTCCCTGATACAGCTTCACATTGTTGCCGATGATGCAGGTTTCGCCGATTACGACGCCTGTGCCGTGGTCGATGGTAAAGTGGCTTCCGATTTGTGCACCCGGATGAATGTCGATTCCCGTTTCGCTATGCGCCATTTCGGTGATGATGCGCGGGATGAGGGGAACTCCCAGAACAAGCAGTTCGTGGGCTATGCGGTAATTGCTGATGGCACGGATGGCAGGATAGCAGCTGATGACTTCGCCAAACGAGTGGGCGGCAGGGTCGCCGTTGTAGGCAGCTTCGACGTCGGTAGCCAGTATGCGCCGCAACTGGGGCAGGGGGCTGATGAACTTGGCTGCAATCTGGGCGGCTTCTTCCCGTTGCACTTCGGTGCAGCTGCTGCATTCGCCGTCGCTTCCGAAGCAGAGTCCTGCCAGAATCTGATCGGTCAGCAAGTCGAAGAGACGCTCTACGTTGACGCCGATATGATAGGTGACAGTGCGGCTGTTGACCGTTGAATTGCCGAAATAGCCGGGGAAGATGATGGCTCGTGCCAGTTCGATAATGTCGCGCAAGGCTTGGGCTGATGGCAAGGGATTGCCGTCGGTGTGTTGATGAAACAGTCCTTTGTATGATTCGCTTTCCGATAGCTCATCGACTGCCTGTGTCAAGATGTGAGTAAAGTTGAGTGGACTCATTATGCTATCCTTTATGTTAATAAAGTGTCGGCAAAGGTACAAAGTATTCAGCAAATTTCCTAAATATCCCTCATTTATAGTTAGGTAATTGCAAGAAATCCGGGTGCAAACGGTACAATCGGGCGTGTGTTGCTGATGAAACGCCTGTGCCGTTGGCATCCGGATTGGAATGAGTATACGCTTGTCGCCGGTGATTACCGGGTGGCAGTGTGCTTATGATAGAAGAACATGAAGTAAATGCCGATGATGACAAACGGTATGCTGAGCCATTGTCCCATGTTCAGCCTCATGCTGTCTTCGAAGGCTACCTGATTCTCCTTCAGGAATTCGATGAAGAAACGGAAGACAAATATTTCCGTCAGGCAAAGGCCGAAGAAGAAGCCGCGGGGATAGGGCAACGAGGCATCGAGCTGCATGGACGACGACTTGCGTTGCGTGGTGCTGAAGTCGGTCTCCAGTTTGTCTTCCTGTTTTTTCTGTCCTCTCTTATAGAGGTAGAACATGCCCAGCGCAAAGATGAAGTAGGCGATGGCTTCGTAAAGCTGTGCCGGATGACGGGGAACCGCGTCTACCCGCTCGAATACGAACGCCCAGGGGACGTTGGTAGGCATACCGATAATTTCGGAGTTCATCAGGTTGGCCAGACGGATGCAGCAGGCAGTAATGGGGGTGGCTACGGCAATCATGTCGAGTACGTCCATGTAGTGCATCTTCGTCTTGCGGCAGTAGAGCCAAAGGGCAATGATGAGGCCCAACGTTCCGCCGTGACTGGCAAGGCCTGCATAGCCGGTAAACTTCCATCCGCCGTCGGGCAGGAACTTGATGGGAAGTACCATTTCCCAGAAGTGGTGCAGGTAGTATTCGGGCTCGTAGAACAGGCAGTGCCCCAGACGCGCACCTATCAGAATGCCGAAAAAGCAGTAGAAGAACAGTGGGTCGAAGAGGCTGTCGGCTATTTTACGGTCGCGGTACTGCCGGCGTACGATGAAATAGGCAAAGGCCAGGCCGATAATCCACAAGAGTCCGTAGTAGCGGATGGAGATGCCGAAAAGGTTGAACAGTTCGGGATCGGGATTCCAGTTGATGCTGAGTAGTGGTAACATGACGTATCTTTATTCGTTAGTTAGATTATTGTTCTTGTTTACAGCTGCCAAAAGTAGCTTTTATTCGGCAAAGGACAAAATCTGCGTGTCACAGATTTCGGAACTTTTCCGCCACCATGCGATAGGTGGGGATGTCGATGCCCTGTGCTTCGGCGGCGGCAATCATGTCGAACAGCAATCCCTGTACTTCGCTTTCGTGTCCGCGGGCCAGGTCTTTCTGCATGGAGGCGGTGCTGTGCGGGTCGAGTTTGTCCATCACTTTCAGGTTGTACTCCACCAGGTCTTCTTTCGGTTCGATGCCCAGCTTGCGGCCCAGGGCAGCACTTTCGCGCGAGAGGCCGATGAAGGTGTCGCGTACGGGACCGGGCTTCTGTACTTCGCCCATGGGCACGTCGTAGTAGGCTCCGGTGACGGCCATGGCCGAGATGAACGACCACTTGACGAAGGTGTCGCGGTTGATGTCGTCGGACAGTTCAGCCTTGATGCCGCTTTCCTGTAGGTCGCGCTGCACAGCTTCCAGTGTTTCACGGGGAACAACCGTTCCCTGATGGGCACCGAATACCAGACGGAATATCCGTCCCATTTGGGTGATTTCGCCCTTACCGCTGACGAAGCCTACGATGTAGATGCAGCCGTCGAGCACCGTTACGCCGGGTACCAGTCGCTGGATGCGAGGGCCTGTGCCGTAGACGTTGAGGATGGGGATGACAACGGTTTCGGGTTTCGAAGCCCGGCGGATGAGGTCGGTGATGGAGTCGATGGAGTAACCTTTGACGCAGACGAAGATGACGTCGGCTTTGTCCTGATATTCTTCGGCCGTGCAGGCGGGGATGTTCAGGGTATGTTCGCCTTTCAAGTCGCTGTGAAGGCGTAGTCCGTGTTCGCGAATGGCGGCCAGATGTTCGCCGCGGGCAATGCAGGTGACGTTTTTACCTGCCAGTGCCAGGAAGGCAGCGATGCTTCCGCCTACGCCGCCGGTACCTGCAATAAGATAGTTCTTCATGATGTATTTGTTTTTGAGGGTTGTAGTATATTTGTTAATTCACATACTGTTCTTTCTCCATATAGTAGATTCCTTCGCCCCGGTCGCCGTTGTCCAAGTCCTCCAGCTCTACTTTGAAGACGTGATAGGGCAGGGCGGTGTCTTGTTTGGGACGGTCTACGGTGAGCAGGTAGGCGTTTCCCCATTCGTCGGCCGAAAAGTATTCTTTGATTTCCTGTTTCATCAGGATGGGGACTTCTTCGCCGTTTATCCAGACGGTAGCTTTCAGACGGTCGAGGGTGGGAGCCAGGCGGACGGCGCGTGCATCGTCGCGTGCAGCTCCTTGTTCGATGTTGCTCACGTCTTGGGCATGTTGGGCTTTATCCGCTTCCATCTGTTGGAAACGGGTCAGGCTCATGGGGCGGACGAATATCTGATAGCAGGGCATGGCGCCGGGGATGCGGAACACGCGCAGGCCGTAGACTTCCATGCGGTGGTAGCGGATGTCGAGCGTAGTGTCGCGGTCGGCAATGAAATCCCATGCCCAGAATTCGAGCCGTTGGTCGGCGGCCGGCAGGGTCGAACCTTTTGGGGTGTGCGGATAGGTGTCCATGCGCAAAGCGCCCATGCTTTGGTATTTCCCACGGGGAAGGCGCACCGTGTAGCGTCCGTCGGCATTTGTCATGCCTTGGACTACATCGTCGAACGACGGTGTTTGCCAGAAGAGTGAACAGCTGTCGATGGGGTGTCCTTCGTAGTCGGTCACTCGTCCGCTGATGGTTACACTGTCGGCTGCGGTCTGTGCCTGTAGGGGGAGAACCAGAAAGGCGAGGAGGAATAAAAGGATTGCTTTCATTGGCTTGCGCTTGTTTTTCTATTGGGGATTACAGACCGGAGAAGGCTCGGGCATATCTCCCGCAAAGCCTTCTCCGTCTATTCTCTTATAACCTTGTCAACTCGTCAACTCGTTAACTCGTCAACTCAACTTTACACGTTGAAACGGAAGTGCATGATGTCGCCGTCCTGCACCACGTAGTCCTTGCCTTCGATGCTGAGCTTGCCTGCTTCGCGAACGGCAGCTTCGGAACCGTACTTGATGTAGTCATCGTACTTGATGACCTCGGCGCGGATGAAGCCTTTCTCGAAGTCGGTGTGGATGACACCGGCACATTGCGGAGCTTTCCAGCCCTTGTGGTAGGTCCAGGCTTTCACTTCCATTTCGCCGGCGGTGATAAAGGTCTCCAGATTGAGCAGACTGTAGATGGCCTTGATGAGGCGGTTGCAGCCGCTTTCCTTCAGACCGAGGTCTTCGAGGAACATTTGTTTCTCTTCGTAAGTCTCCAGTTCGGCGATGTCGGCTTCGGTCTGTGCGGAGATAATCATCAGCTGGGCGTCCTCGCCCTTGATGGCTTCGCGTACCTGCTCGACGTAAGCGTTGCCGGTGGCGGCAGAGGTGTCGTCGACGTTGCACACGTAGAGGACGGGTTTGGTAGTAAGCAGGAACATCTGTTTGGCGCAGACTTCCTCTTCTTCATTTTCACAAGTCACGGTGCGGGCGCTGAGACCCTGTTCGAGGGCTTCCTTGTAGCGCAGCAGCAGGCCGTATTCTATCTTGGCCATCTTGTCGCCGCCTACCTTAGCTACCTTTTCTACGCGCTTGATGCGGTTTTCTACGGTTTCAAGGTCTTTCAGCTGGAGCTCGGTGTCGATGATTTCCTTGTCGCGCACGGGGTTGACGGAGCCGTCTACGTGGACGATGTTACCGTTGTCGAAGCAGCGCAGCACGTGGATGATGGCGTCGCACTCGCGGATGTTGCCCAGGAACTGGTTGCCTAGGCCTTCGCCCTTGCTGGCACCTTTGACGAGGCCGGCAATGTCGACAATGTCGCACACGGCGGGAACGATGCGTCCCGGATGTACAATCTCGGCCAGGCGGGTCAGACGCTCGTCGGGCACGGATACCTGGCCCATTTGGGCGTCGATGGTACAGAAGGGGAAGTTGGCTGCCTGTGCCTTTGCGCTGGACAGGCAGTTGAAAAGGGTGGATTTTCCCACGTTGGGAAGGCCCACGATACCTGCTTTTAATGCCATAAGTCTATCTTGTTTTTAGTTATTGTTCAGTTAATTGGCTGCAAAGATAATGCTTTTTCTTCGTTTCCTTCTATTATTTAGAGGTAATAAACGTTTGTACGGGGCGGGGCGAAAGCGGAAGAAGAACGAGAAGCACGGTGTCGGAAAACGGGGAATTGTGCTTTCGGAATGATAGCATTTGGCGCTTTTGGCTGACGAAGCATTTCTTCGGCTAACGGAAAATAGCGTGGAAAGAGGGCGATTTCGTTAGTCAAATTGCATGAATATGTGCATAAATTGCCGGCTCGGCGTATGTTTATACGAAAAGTTGCTTATTTTCTTTGTCTGCAATGCTTGTGTGCTGCGGCTGGAATGCTTGTGCGGTTCGGCCGGATTGCTTGTGCGGCTCGGTAGCAATACTTGTTGCCTGTGGAAACACGGCTTTCCGTGACAGAAAACGTCGTTTCCGGAACTTTTTCGGACTGCTTTTTCTCTATTTTATTTGTAAGTATTTTGCTATCGCACTGTGCTTCTGCCAACTACGGATTTTTGCTTTCGGAACGACGGCCAACCTTGGCATCGGGCCGGAAAAACGGATTCTGAAGGGCTTGGAAAAGCAAAGTGTCAAAATGTAACCTACCCTTGTTCGAGGGGCTGAAGATAGGGAGGGGGCGGGTGTTGGCGGATTGCTTTTTCTGTATTACTTTTGCAGGCGCAAAATCTAAATTGTTATGAATTCAAAAGCGAAAGGTTATCTTCTGGGAGCAGTGGCGGCGGCATCTTATGGCATGAACCCGCTGTTTGCCTTGCCCCTTTACAAGGCGGGAATGAATCCCGATTCGGTGTTGTTCTACAGGTATTTGTTCGCCATCCCCTTGCTGGGCATCATGCTGAAGGCACGCGGACGTAACTTCCGGCTGGAGCGCAGGCAGGTCTTCCCGCTCATCGTGATGGGACTGCTGGTGGCCATATCTTCGCTCACGCTGTTCGAGAGCTACAACTACATGGACGTGGGCATTGCCTCGACCCTGCTGTTTGTCTACCCTATCATGGTGACGCTGATTATGGCTTTTGTCTATAAGGAGAAGCTGACGTGGCAACTGGCCTTGTGTATGGTACTTGCCCTGAGCGGCATCGGTCTGCTGTATAAGGGCGGAGACGGTGCTACGCTGAGTCTGGTGGGCACGGCATTTGTGTTTGCTTCGTCGCTTTCGTATGCTATATATATTGTAGGAGTCAATCAGGGGTCGCTTAAGGAAGTGGCTACGCTGAAGGTCACTTTCTATGTGCTTCTGTTCGGTGTGTCGCTTTTTGTGGTTCGCCTGTGGAATAGCGGCGAGTGGCATACGCCGGAAGCCCGCCAGTGGTATCTTTGGGGCAATCTGCTGGGACTGGCAGTTTTCCCTACGGCCATTTCGTTCCTTTGTACTACGAGCGCCATTCAGTATATCGGTTCTACCCCTACCGCCATTTTGGGCGCTTTGGAGCCGGTGACGGCAGTCATCATCGGTGTGATGGTCTTTGGCGAGACAATCACGCTGCGTGTGTTCTGCGGACTGGTGCTGATTATCGTAGCCGTGACATTTGTTGTGGCAGGCGGAAACATAACGTCGCATTTGGTGCGCTTCCGCAAGCTTTTCCCGCGGTTGCCGCTGCATCGCAAGAAACACGCTTAACCCCTCTGTCTGTCGTTTAGCCGACAGGCAGCCGATAAAAATAAAAGCCGGAATGCATCGCGCACTCCGGCTTTTCTGTTATGTAAAAAAGGTTTTTGGTTATTTATGAGAGTATTTTTAAGAGAGAATTGGCAGGGCCGTCCGGTTGTTACATGTTGGGATTATCCATTGTAACGGTCAGTTCCGGAACGATTACATAAGCGCCTTTCTTTTTGTTCCATTTGTAGTACTCTGTAGTCAAGGTCTTACCTTGGTAAGTATAATGGATACAAATATCTTTTTCCCATTTGTTCTGTTCGCTGTTCCATTTCAAAGCTTCGTTTTCGATCATGCGTTTCTGGTCGTCGTACTTATAGTTATACTTCATGTAGTTGGCCAGCAAAGCGCCGTCTGCTTTGTAAACAGTCTGTCCTACCATCAGTCCGTCTACTTCTTGCGAATTGTAAACGAGATTGTTCGAATTGAAAGCGTTAACGTTCATTCCACATACAGCGAGAATAGAAGATAAGATCAAAGTTTTTAAAGTTTTCATGATTGCTATGTTTTTAAGTTATATTTCAAATTTCTATCATTATGTTCTCGAAAACGGCTGCAAAGGTAGTGATTTTATTGATATGAAAACAAAAATGGGTGAAAATAATGTCAAAATGTCAATTCTCTATGCTGGGTACGACTTTCTTTTTGGCAATCTTTATAAATAAAAAATATCCGGTAGGAAGGTTGCCGGATATTCTATGGTGCAAACTGCATTTCGAAAGGAATGCTTTTGTTGCTTTCTGATTGTAAGTTAAATAAAGTTATAGACCTGTTTAGTGCGCCTCCAACCAGTTCTTTCCCCACCCGCAATCGGCTCTCAGGGGCACCTGCATGCGATAGGCGTTTTCCATTTCCTCGATTACAATTTTTTGCACGAGCTCCTTTTCTTCGGCCGGAACGCTGAAATTCAGTTCGTCGTGCACCTGCAAAATCATCTTTGCTTTCAGATTGTAACTGATAAAGCGCTGATAGATGCGAGCCATGGCTACTTTGATGATGTCGGCGGCACTGCCTTGTATGGGGGCATTGATGGCATTTCGCTCGGCATAGCCACGCACGACGGCATTTCTTGAGTTGATGTCGGGCAGGAAACGCTTGCGGTGGAAGATGGTCTCCACATAGCCGTGTTCGCGTGCCACCTCGATGCTTCGATCCATATACTCCTTTACTTGGGGATAGGTTTCGAAATAGCCGTCGATCAGTTCTTTGGCTTCTTTACGGTCTACGTTCATACGCTCAGCCAGTCCGAAGACTGAAATACCGTAGATGATACCGAAGTTGGCCGTTTTGGCCTTGCGGCGCATGTCCGACGTTACTTCTTTTATATCGGTCTTATAGATTTTGGCGGCCGTGGCAGCGTGAATGTCGTGGCCGCTACAGAAGGCTTCGATCATGTTGGGGTCGCCGCTCAGATGCGCCATGATGCGCAGTTCTATCTGTGAGTAGTCTGCCGAGAAGAACTCGCAACCGTCGTCGGGGATGAAGGCTTTGCGTATTTCCTTGCCGTCCTCGTCGCGGATGGGGATGTTCTGCAGGTTAGGATTGCTCGAACTGAGCCGTCCTGTAGCGGTGACTGCCTGGTTGAAGGACGTATGTATGCGTCCCGTGCGCGGATTGATGAGCTGGGGCAGGGCGTCGATGTAGGTGCCGAGCAGTTTCTTTAGTCCGCGATGTTCGAGTATCTTGTCGATGATGGGATGCTTGCTGCGCAGGCTTTCGAGCACTTCTTCGCTGGTGACGTATTGTCCGGTTTTTGTCTTCTTGGCCTTGCCGGTGATTTTCAGTTTGTCGAAGAGTACTTCGCCTACTTGCTTGGGCGAGCCGATATTGAAGGTTTCGCCGGCCAGCTCGTAGATGGCTTTCTCGATTTCCTGCAAACGGGCTGAGAAGTGTGCCGAGGTTTGCTTAAGGGCTTCGGTGTCGATGCGCACGCCGTTGGTCTCTATGTTCACCAGTACGGGGACAAGGGGCATTTCGATTTCGTAGAAGAGGCGTTCTACTCCTTGTGCTTTCAGTTCCTTTTCAAGGACGTTTTTCAGCTTCAGGGTGACGTCGGCGTCTTCGCAGGCGTAACGGTAGACTTCTTCGGGTGCGAGGTCGCGCATGCTTTTCTGGTTCTTCCCGCGGGGGCCTATCAGTTCGTCGATGTGGATGGTCTGATAGTGCAGGTAGATTTCGGCCAGGTAGTCCATGTTATGTCGCAGCTCGGGCTGAAGCACGTAGTGGGCAAGCATGGTGTCGAACAACGGGCCTTGCACTTTGACTCCGTAATTCTGTAAGACGATCATGTCGTACTTGATGTTTTGGCCGACTTTCACCGATTTTTCGTTTTCGTAGAGCGGGCGAAGGTCGTTTACGATTCTTAACGCTTTTTCACGGTTAGCTGGTACGGGTACGTAGTAACCCTTGTTTTCGCCGTCGCTGAAGCTCATTCCCACAAGTTCGGCCTCCATGGCTTCGGTGCTTGTAGTCTCTGTATCTATTGCGAGAATTTCTGTTGTAAGTAACTTTTGAATAAATTCTGCTCTTTTCTCTTCTGTATCAATAAGTTGGTAGTCGTAATCGAGCATTTCTAACCGCGTCAGATTCGTTTTTTCGGGAACGCCCGTCCCCTCGTCCGCAATTTCGGCAAACAAATCGCCTTGCTGGGGTAGGGTGTTGGTGGCGGGGCTGGCTTGCGGCTGTGCAAACAGAGTTCCGGCAAAAAGGTCGGGTGTGCCTGCTGCCGATTGACCTGTAGTCGGAGCGGAAGTATTGCCTTTGCCAAGGACGCGGTCGATGAGTGTGCGGAATTCCAGTTCACCGAAAATCTTGCGGAGTTCCTGCTCGTCGGGTTCTTCGCGTACCAGGCTGTCCATGTCGAGTGCGATGGGAGCATCGGTCTTGATGGTGGCCAGGAATTTGGAGAAAGTAATCATTTCGCGGTTCGCCTCTACTTTGGTCTTCAAGGCTCCTTTCAGTTGGTCGGTGTGTTCGAGCAGATTTTCGATGCTGCCGAACTGGGCTATCAGCTTTTGAGCGGTTTTCTCGCCCACGCCGGGACAACCGGGTATGTTGTCCGATGCGTCGCCCATCAGGCCAAGCATGTCGATGACCTGTGGAATGGAATCGATACTGAATTTAGCCTTTACCTCGTCGATACCCATTACCTCGAAGCCGCCCGTGTGCTTGGGACGGTACATGAAGACGTTTTCGCTGACCAGTTGTCCGTAGTCCTTGTCGGGCGTCATCATGTAGGTGGTGATGCCGCGTCGTCCGGCTTCGGTGGCCAGTGTGCCTATTACGTCATCGGCTTCGTAGCCTGGCACCTCCAGAATGGGGATGCGGTAGGCACGGATGATGTCTTTTATAATAGGTACGGAGAGGCGGATGGTTTCGGGCGTTTCTTCGCGCTGCGCCTTGTACTGTTCGTAGGCCTCGTGTCGGAAGGTGGGACCTGCGGGGTCGAAGGCGACTCCGATGTGGGTAGGGTTCTCTTTCTTCAGGACTTCTTCCAGCGTGTTTACAAAGCCCAGTATGGCGGATGTATTGAAGCCTTTGGAGTTGATTCGCGGGTTCTTGATAAGCGCATAATAGGCCCGATATATCAGGGCATAAGCGTCGAGAAGGAATAGTTTATTGGTTGAATTCATACATTTAATCCTTTTTTCATGGTAAAAGTACAAAAAAATACTGTTTATTACTATTTTTGCGGTCAAATAGCAGTGCATGAACAGTATATCGATAATTAAAAATCCTATTTCTACCGAATTGGGCGACTTCAATAGGCTATTTGACAGCTCCCTTTCCAGTTCTAACCCCTTGTTGAAGAGTGTCATTGAGCATATCCGGCAAAGGAGTGGGAAGAGGATGCGTCCGATGTTGGTGTTGCTTATGGGCAAGCTGTTTGGCGAAGTCAACCAGTCTACGCTTCATGCGGCAGCAGCTTTGGAACTGCTTCATACGGCCAGTCTGGTGCACGACGACGTGGTAGACGAAAGTAGCGAGCGGCGCGGACAGCTGTCGGTGAATGCGGTGTTTAATAATAAGGTAGCTGTTTTGTCGGGCGATTATCTGCTGGCTACAGCCTTGGTACAGGTGGCTCTGACCCGCAATCACGACATTATTGACGTGGTTTCTGCATTGGGGCAGGACTTGGCCGAAGGTGAACTGCTACAACTTTCCAACGTTAGCAATCTTGAGTTTTCCGAGTCGGTTTATTTCGACGTTATCCGCAAGAAGACGGCGGCTTTGTTTGCTGCCTGTACCAAAGCGGGGGCTTTGTCGGTAGGAGCAACCGATGAAGAAGTCGAGAATGCCCGTCTGTTCGGTGAATACATCGGTATTTGCTTCCAGATAAAGGACGATATCTTCGATTACTACGACAGCAAGGAGATAGGCAAACCTACGGGCAACGACATGCACGAAGGCAAACTGACGCTTCCGGTGCTTTATGCACTGAACGCTACCCACGATGAAGAGGCTCGCGCACTGGCCCTGAAAGTGAAGGAAGGTAGTGCTTCGGCCGATGAAATCGGGCATTTGGTGCGTTTCACCAAGGAAAACGGAGGCATCGAGTACGCTGAAAAGGTGATGAACGACTATCGTGAGAAAGCTTTTGCTTTGTTGCCTGCCGAAGGGCATGCGGACGTTAAACAAGCTCTTACTGCTTACTTGAACTACGTGGTAGAACGCGAGAAATAAGCGCATTCCCGTCGCTACATCGGTCTGGGCAGAGACCTTTATTATTCCCTTTTATTCATTCAACACAGCTGGTTTTATCGGGCTTTGCAGGACACTTGCCTGGCTCGTGAGAGACACTTGCACGGCTCGCGAGAGACACTTGTACGGCTCACGAACAACACTTGTGTGGCTCACGAACAACACTTGTGTGGCTCGGACACATCGCTTATTGCCTGTTTTCGTGGAAAAAAGGAGTATAAAAAACGCCTTCCGGTTGTCCGAAAAGCGTTCCTTATTGAAAGCCGTTTGCCCCTTTTCTTTTGCGGAAGAGGGGCGTTGGATGGCGATAGCAAGTGACTGGCGACAATTAGAAGAATTTCGTCTCCTGGCCCAGAATGTCGCTCAATAGCAGGTTGGCCAGGCGGCTTGTGCCCAAACGGAACAGGCTGTTGTTCAGCCATTCTTCGCCCAATACTTCTTTAACGATGGTGTAGTATACCAATGCATCGTTCACTGTGTTAATGCCTCCGGCGGGCTTGAAACCGATCTTTATACCCGTCTCTTTGTAATATTCTTTGATGGCCTGACACATAACGTAAGCGGCTTCGGGAGTGGCGGCAGGCTGCTGTTTTCCGGTAGAAGTCTTGATGAAGTCGGCACCGGCATACATGGACAGGATGGAGGCTTTCTTGATGTTCGAAGCCGTCTTCAGGGCACCTGTTTCCAGAATGACTTTCAGGTGATGATCCTTGCAAGTCTCTTTCAGTTCCTGTATTTCATCGCACATTTCTTCGTAGTTTCCACTGAGGAACTTGCCTACTGAAATAACGATGTCTATCTCGTCGGCACCTTCCATGATGGCCATGGCTGTTTCGGCCACTTTAACCTCGATGAATGTCTGCGAGGAGGGGAATCCGCCCGATACGCAGGCAATTTTCACGTCTTCCACTTCGAGCGTGTCTTTTACTATTTCAGCGAAGTTGGGGTATACGCAGATGGCTGCTACGTTTTTCAGGTCGGGGTGCAGTTCGTCGAACTGGTTAACCTTTTGGGTGAATTTCATTACGCTTTCATCGCTGTCTTCACTCTTCAGTGTGGTCAGATCGATGCAGTTGAACAGAAACTTCTTGACGTCCAGGCTATCGTTTGCAGGGACTTTTTCTGTCATGATTTTGGCTACCTGGGCAGCTACTTCGGCATCGTCCAGCTGGGTGTTGTACTTGGCCAGAGCGGCATCGTACTTGCTCTTGTTCGGTTCGTTTTTATCCATGATGTTTCTCTTTTAGGGTAGGGTTATTATTGTCTTAGTTTTTCGTTATTCAGGTGCCGCTGGTTATCTCGGCGTGTCTTCTTTTCCAAGGTTTGTCTGAAGGCTTCGGTGACATCTACACCTGTCTGGTTGGCGATGCATAGAAGCACCCAGAGAATGTCGGCTATCTCTTCGTCCAGATTGTCTTTTTCGCCTTGTTTGAACGACTGGTCGCCGTATTTCCGGGCCATCACGCGAGCCAGTTCTCCAACTTCTTCGGTCAATACGGCCATGTTGGTCAGTTCGCTGAAGTAGCGCACACCGTATTGTTTTATCCAGTTGTCTACTTGCTGCTGGGCATCGTGCAGGGTGATGCCTGTGGAATTGTTTTCTTCCGTATTCATCGTCTGTACTCCTTTCATTCTTTGTTTTTGGTGTCGATGCAGATGGTTACCGGTCCGTCGTTCAGCAGCTCTACTTTCATGTCTGCTCCGAATTCGCCTGTACCGATTTCCTTGCCCAATGCTTCAGTCAGGCAGCGGCAAAACTCTTCGTATAGCGGTATGGAGATGTCTGGTTTGGCAGCGTGGATATACGAGGGGCGGTTTCCTTTCTTGGTCGAGGCATGAAGGGTGAACTGGCTGATGACAAGTATTTCGCCGTCAATATCAAGAACAGATTTGTTCATAACGCCGTTTTCATCGTCGAAAATACGCAGGTTGACTATCTTCTTGCACAGCCAGTCGATGTCTTCGTGGTTGTCGGCTTCTTCGATGCCTACCAGTATCATCAGTCCTTTTCCGATGGCCGATTTGCAATGTCCGTTGATGGTGACGGAGGCATGTCCGGCACGTTGTATCACTACTCTCATTTTGTTTTTATTTTACAGTTGGGTTACAAATATACAGATTATCCGAATTATAAAAAACAGACTGAGACAAAATCCTGCATGATATTAGCCCTTTTTCCTGTCTGTCTGTTTTGGGTAAAGGAGTGTTTTGAGGTAGCTGCGCTTTACGAGTTGGCTGTCTCGAAGAACTCTTTGATGGTTTTCGCTTTCGCTTCGCCTACAACGGCGCTCAGTGCTTCTTGCGATGCTTCCCTAATTCGCTTTACGCTCTTGAATTCTTTCAGCAGGGCGGTCTTCGTCTTTTCGCCTATTCCTTTGATATCATCCAGCGCCGATGCAATCTGCCGTTTGCTGCGTTTGTCGCGATGGAAAGTGATGGCATAGCGGTGTACTTCGTCCTGAATCCTTGTCAGCAGGTGGAAGAGGGGCGTGTTCTGTTTCAGTCCGATGGTCTGTGGCGGAAAGCCATAAAGCAGTTCCGAAGTACGGTGTTTCCCGTCTTTTGCCAATCCGGCGATGGGTACATCGATTTGTAGTTCGTCTATCACCTCTTTTACGGCGCTCATTTGTCCTTTTCCTCCGTCGGTGATAAGCAGGTCAGGCAAGGGTTGTTTCTCTTCAATGGCGCGCTGATAACGCCGTCTGACGACTTCTTTCATGGAAGCATAGTCGTCCGGCCCTTCTACGGTCTTGATGTTGTACTTCCGATAGTCTTTTTTCGACGGTTTTCCTTTGATGAATACGACGCATCCGGCCACGGGGTCGGAGCCTTGTATGTTCGAGTTGTCGAAACATTCTATCTGCATGGGAAGTCTTTTGAGGTGCAGTTCGTCCTGTATTTCCTTCAGCAGTCTGACGGTTCGTTGCTCCGGATTCAGCTTTTCGGCCTGCTTCAGCCGGTCGGCTTTGTACTGTTTGACGTTGAGTAG
>NZ_FR883028.1:21709-38171 GCF_000435115.1 Bacteroides sp. CAG:633
GAGTAGGGAAAGGTCGAGCAGTTTCTTCTTGTCACCTCGTTGCGGCACGGTGAAAACGACATCTTTCAGCTCAATGTCCAGCTCGAAAGGAACGATGATTTCACGTGAAAGGCTTTTGTAGCGTTCGCGCATTTCGATGATGCCCAGTGCCAGCAACTCTTCTTTGGTTTCGTTCAGGCGTTTCTTGTATTCGAAGGTGAAAGCCTGGTTGATGGCACCATTTGTGATGTGCAGGTAGTTGATGAAAGCGGAGTTGACATCGTTGTCTTCCTCGATGGAGAAAACATCGATGTTGTGCAGTATGTTGCTTACTACTTCCGACTTGGAGCGGTAGTTTACCAGCAGCATGTATTTCTCTTTCACCTTTTGTGCTTCCTCAAATTTCATTTCGGCTGCCAGTTCCTGCATCTGCTGGAAAAGCATTCGTTCGATATATTGCGTATTTCCTTTTAGTATTTCCTTGATTTCATCGATATTCTTCATGTATTCGTCCATGCTCTGTTTCCCTATGCATGGGCCTGCGCAGTTCTTGATGTGGTATTCCAAGCAGACGTTGAACTTTCCGTTTCGGATGTTCTCGGGCGAAAGGTTCAGGTTGCAGGTGCGTAGCGGGTAGAGGTGCTTAATCAGATCGAGCACGGCATTCATCGAAGGTATATGGCTGTAGGGCCCATAGTAGGAAGAACCGTTTCGTATGATTCTTCTCGTCTTGAAAATACGTGGAAAATATTCGTTTTGAACGCAAATGGAAGGGTAGGTTTTGTCGTCCTTCAACAAGACGTTGTAGCGTGGCTTGTATTTCTTGATCAGGTTGTTTTCGAGCAACAGGGCATCTTCCTCGGTATTGACCACGATGTATCGTATATCGGCAATCTTGCTAACCAGTACCCGAGTCTTACCTGGCTCGTGTTCTCGGTTGAAGTAAGACGATACACGGCGTTTCAGGTTTTTGGCCTTTCCTACGTATATAATGGTGCCTTCAGTATTCAGGTATTGGTAAATGCCAGGGCCTTCGGGTAGGTTGGAGACAATGCCTTTCAGATAATCGTTGGTTTTTAACTCTTCCATTTTAGTATGCTTTACGTTCGATGGGCGTATGGATGGGGGTAGGACGTATGCTGAAGTTTCTTTGCTCCGTTCTTTTCTATCTGCGATGAAAAGGAAGCAAAGAAACTCTTTTGTGTATACTTATCTGTCGAAAGTCAATATGGATTCTATCTCAACATCATTTTGAGCTATTTTTTCTCTTCCGTGCAGATTCTTTAATTCGATGATGAAATTGACGTATAGTTTGTTTTTGTTCAGCTGGCGTACTAATTGGCAGGCTGCTGCCATGGTGCCTCCCGTAGCCAGTAAATCGTCGTGGATCAGGACAACGTCATCTTCGCTGATGGCATCCTTGTGTATCTGTATAGTGTCCTTTCCATACTCTTTATCGTAGCTTAGCTCGATTGTCTCAGCCGGAAGCTTCCCGGGTTTGCGGATTGGAACAAATCCTGCTCCTAATCGGATGGCGAGGGCAGGTGCCATAATGAAGCCTCTTGATTCGAGTCCGACAACTTTTGTGATGCCTTTATCCTTGTATGTCTCGTAGAGTATGTCCAGGATGCTCTTTAAAGCTTCACGGTCTTTGAACATGGTTGTTACGTCATAGAACAAGATTCCCGGTATCGGGAAATCAGGTATTTCTCGGATACTTTTGATAATTGTTTCTTTGTTCATAATCAGATGTTTTAATGCGTTTATTGAATTATTTGTTTCACGTGGAACGCGTTCGTCTTAGCGGCCCGAAAGGACTAAGAGAACATTGATATCGCTCGGTGATACTCCCGGTATACGACTTGCTTGGGCGATAGTCTCCGGATCTATCTTCACTAACTTCTGCCGGGCTTCGGTAGATAGAGATTGGATTGAGTTATAGTCGAACTTCCCTTTGATCTTGATGCTTTCCAAACGAGCCAGCTTGTCGGCTATGATACGCTCTCGACCAATATATCCTTCGTATTTGATTAAGATTTCAGCAGCTTCGATAATTTCTTCTTTCCGCTCTGTTATCTTATCCAATTCCCGCTTCAAGGCACTTACGTGTTCACTCATATTTTCGATTGTTATTTGCGGGCGATTTATTAAGTCGATTAGTTTGCATCCTTGTCGGAGTGGAGTAGTACCTAACGACTCTAATGTGGAATTAATCAATGCAGGTTTCATGGAATAATTGCGAGTAAACTGAACCAAGCTTTCGATGGCTTCACGTTTTTTTCGTAATAACTCATAGCGATCGTTTTGGGCTAGTCCCAGTTTCCATGACTTCTCTGTCAGGCGCATGTCTGCATCGTCCATACGAAGCAGTATGCGATATTCTGCTCGTGAGGTAAACATTCGGTAAGGCTCGTCTACGCCTTTAGTAACCAAATCATCGATGAGTACGCCGATATATGCTTCATCGCGTCCCAATGTGAAAGGTTCTCCTCCGTGGCAATTGATATGTGCGTTGATGCCGGCTATGATTCCTTGTCCGGCAGCTTCTTCGTATCCTGTCGTTCCGTTTACTTGTCCGGCAAAGAACAGATTCTTTATTTTTTTTGTTTCCAACGTGTGTTTCAGTTGGGTTGGGTCGAAGTAATCGTATTCGATGGCATAACCAGGACGATAAATGACGAGGTCTCTGAATGCAGGAATCTTTTTAAGTGCTGCAATCTGTATTTCCATGGGAAGAGACGAAGAAAAACCGTTCAAATAAAGTTCGCGGGTTGTTTCTCCTTCCGGTTCCAGAAATAATTGGTGTTGCTCCTTGTCGGGGAAGGTTACAATCTTGGTCTCGATACTTGGACAGTAGCGTGGCCCTATACTTTTGATCTGTCCGTTGAAAAGGGGAGATTCAGGTAAACCTTCACGCAGTATCTGGTGCGTTTCTTCGTTGGTGAAGCATGTCCAACAAGGCAACTGTTTCAGATGACGTGTGCCTGTATTCATGAATGAGAACTTGTGAAAATCTGCTTCGCCATCTTGAATCTCCATACAGTCGTAGTGAACGCTTCGTCCATCGATGCGTACCGGCGTACCTGTTTTCATACGGCCATAGGTAATGCCGTGTTGTGCGATAGATTCGGTCAATTCGTAAGAAGCGGGTTCGGCCATTCGTCCACCAGGAAGCATGGTTCGTCCTACGTGCATCAGTCCGTTCAGGAAGGTACCTGCTGTCAGAACTACACATTTGGCGTGGAAAGTTACCCCCCACACGGTTTTTACTCCTGTTACTTCTCCGTTTTCAACGAGAATTCCGTTTACGGTGTCCTGCCAAATATGTAAGTTGGGTATGTTCTCCAGAATTTCCCGCCAGGCCCAAATGAATTTGCCACGGTCGCATTGGGCACGTGGACTCCACATGGCCGGTCCTTTTGATCGGTTCAAAATCCGGAACTGGATAGCGGTTTTGTCTGTTACTAATCCCATGTATCCACCCAGTGCATCGATTTCGCGCACAATCTGTCCTTTGGCAATACCACCCACAGCCGGATTACAGCTCATCTGCCCGATTTTATTCATGTCCATAGTGATGAGACACGTTTTGGATCCTAAATTGGCAGCAGCTGCTGCGGCTTCACATCCGGCATGTCCGGCACCGATTACAATTACATCGTATTTAAATTCCATTCGTCTAAAACTGTTATTACTGATGCAAAGTTACTAAAAAGTTAGGTTAAGGTTTTACTTTCTGTTGCTTATTGCTTATGAATTATAAGAAAAACTGGTCAGGAATTGCAGTTTGGTTTTATCGTTCTATTTATTGAACAGATTCTTTTATCTTATGTTCGGATGATAGGCTATTTTTGCATCATTGATTTGTGTAGGTTTTCTAATCTGAAATTGTTTTTTAATAAAACTTTTAATTCCTCTTGGTAGAGGAAATGTTAGCTTCGCTAGAAATGTTGGTTATTTTAAAATAGAGCAGGTATGTTATTCAAAAGAACATTTTGTAGTATGTTATTGCTGGCGGTAGTGCTGGCTTGTGCTTATGGCGTCAATTATACGCCGGAAAGGGTGTGTGCTTCTGTTTCATTGAAAACGCCGGGGAATAGTGCTGAACGGTATGCTTTGTCTTTTCGGGAATCTGAGAATCCGTTGTATAAATATCAGCTCATTTCGCCCGAAAAAATGCCATTGCTGATTTATCAGGATGTGGATCAAGCGGAGAAATCTTGTCGGGTAACAGTGTTCATCGTAGCTTTGGATAATGTATATTTTCACTTCGACGAGCAGTTGCAAACGGGCTATCGACACGATGACTGTCTGTTCTATATGCCCGGCTTCTGGTATCGTCGCAATCTGCGTTCACCCAAACAAGCTCCTTCTTTTCATACATCGGATAGCTGGGTGGTACGGGAAGATCGCTTGAGTACACCATTAACGGCTGTATTTAATGAAAAAGAGAAAACGGTAATGTCAGTGATTCGCTTGGACGATTGTGAGTCAGATGCGTTGGCTACTCATCAGGAAGGTGAGGTTATACTGTCTGGTTCTACTTCAATTGGCTATACAGGCTTTGAAAATATTTCAGGTGAGACATCCCTTTCTTTTGGTTTCCCTTATAAGGAGGAACCACGAAGTTATGTCCGTAAATTGACTCTGGCTCCTTCGGTTGAAGCTTTTCAGCTTCTGAAGAAAGGAGAAACACTTACTTTGACATGGGAGTTGAAAGAGGCTGATGCAACTGACTTCTCTGAGTGCGTACAACGTACTTGGGAATATTGTTATGATACATATCGTCCTCAACCGGTTGAGACACCTTATTCTTCTGAAGAAATGAAAAGTGTATTGAGCAACTATTTTGTGGAAAGCTTTGTAGATGATACACCGGTAAACTATTTTTCGGGAGTCGAATTACGTACAGCTACCTGCGAACGCAATGATGTAGCTGAGGTAGGTTTTGTGGGACGTACATTACTGAATGCTTTCAACGCTTTGGAATATGGCGAGCAACAGCAAAGAACCGATTTGACAGGAAACGCCCGTCTTGTTTTTGATTCTTATTTGAAGAATGGCTTTTCGTCTGCAGGTTTCTTTAATGAAGTTATTCATTATAAGCGGGGAGCAATAGAACAGAATCATAGCATCCGTCGTCAGTCGGAAGGAATATACGCAGTGTTGCATTATTTGAATTATGAACGTACCCGTGAGCGGAAACATCCGGAGTGGGAGAAGCGTGTCAGGAAAATGTTAGATATGTTCTTGCTTCTTCAGCAAGCTGATGGCAGTTTCCCACGTAAGTTCAAGGATGATTTATCACTGGTAGATTCGACAGGAGGAAGTACTCCATCTGCTACATTACCGTTGGTGATGGGGTATAAATATTTTAAAGATAAACGTTATTTAGAAGCAGCCCGACGTACGGTAAACTATTTGGAAATGGAGATTATATCCAAATCTGATTATTTCTCGTCTACGCTTGATGCTAATTGCGAGGATAAGGAGGCTTCCTTGTATGCTTCTACGGCAGCCTATTATCTGGCTCTGGTTTCGAAAGGAGAAGAACGTGCTCATTATACAGCATTGGCCCGGAAGGCTGCTTATTTTGCTTTGTCGTGGTACTATACGTGGGATGTACCTTTTGCGCAAGGACAAATGTTGGGTGATATTGGGCTGAAGACTCGTGGATGGGGGAATGTTTCGGTCGAGAATAATCATATAGATGTATTTGTCTTTGACTTTGCCGATGTATTGAGATGGTTGGCGAAAGAATATAGTGAGCAACGTTTTGCAGATTTTGCGGAAGTTATATCAACCTCTATGCGTCAATTGTTACCTCATGAAGGGCACATGTGCGGCATTGCCAAAATCGGTTATTATCCCGAAGTGGTTCAGCATACTCATTGGGATTATGGGAAAAACGGCAAGGGATATTATAATACGATTTTTGCTCCAGGATGGACGGTTGCTTCTTTGTGGGAACTCTTTTCGCCAGGGCGTGCTGAAACCTTCTTTCGGTAGCAGATTGTGTACTAAAAAATGCCATTATGGGCGTAAGTAAAAAGCCCATGAATGGAGAATGAAAGAGTTAAGACTTTGTTCAGGTTATCTATTCCCTGAGATAGACTTAACTCTTTCATCCAATATTGATCGGGAGTAGTTATTCTTTATGATATAAACTTTTTATATTCAGAGCTTTGTTTTCTGCTTCCTCCATGATTTCCCGTTCGCCGGGGCCTTTGTCGTTGATGCCGCACAAATGGAGAATACCATGAATAATAACACGATGCAATTCCCGATCATAATCGTTGTCGGCAAATTGCTCGGCATTGGTACGTACTGTATCCAGGCTAATGAAAAGGTCACCGTTCAAACGGTTGCCTTCGCAGTAGTCGAAAGTGATGATATCCGTATAATAATCGTGTTGCAGATATTGGCGGTTCACTTCCAGAATCTTTTCGTCTGAACAGAAAATGTAGGCTATCTCTCCTACACGCTTTCCATAAGTTGCGGCTACAGCTTTAATCCATTCTGTAGTCTCACGTTTTTTGATGTTGGGCATTTCCACGCCATCTGTTTGGTAACTGATCATAGTCTTATTGATTTGTTTAATTGGTTCTGTAAATAACTAATGTTTATAAGGAGTTGTTTCGCTTGTGCCATACCTTTTTGATGTCTGTGGTGGATACTGATAAATATTGTCTGTAGTTTATCTGGCAAAGAACAGGTAACTGATAATAATAGCAGCAATAATCCCTGAAAAGTCGGCGATAAGTCCACATGTTACGGCATTGCGGGTACGGCTGATGCCTACACTGCCAAAGTACACAGCCAGAATATAGAATGTGGTATCCGATGCACCACGGGCTATACAACTCATACGGCCTACAAACGAATCAGCTCCGTATTCTTTCATGGTATCTATCATCAGGCCATTGGCTGCGCTTCCACTCAGTGACTTCATCAGGGCAGTGGGCAGGGCACCAACAAAGCTGGTGTCGATGCCGCATAGGCCTACAAGATAACCAATGCCGTTTACCAGCATATCCATTGCACCCGAAGCACGGAATACGGCAATTCCGACAAGGAAAGCTACCAGATAAGGAATGATACGCACGGCAGTGCTGAACCCTTCTTTTGCTCCTTCGATAAAAGCGTCGTAAACGTTGATCTTTTTTCGAAGTCCCCACACGATAAAAAGCAGGATGATACTGAACAGGATTATATTGGCTGCCAGTGTAGAATATGTGCCCATCTCATCACGTCCTACACGGACAAAAAGCCAGATAAGGGCTGAAAAGAAAAGTGCAATGCATCCTACAAGAATAAGTACAGGTTTGCAGAATAGATTTAACCGTTGCGAGATGCTTACTGCTGCAACACCTACAAGGGTCGATATGGTTGTGGTAAGCAGTGTCGGTATGAAAATGTCTGTGGGTTGGGCTGCGCCCATCTGTGCACGATACATCATGATACTGACAGGAATCAGTATCAATCCCGATGTATTCATTACCAAAAACATAATCATCGGATTCGTGGCTGTATCTTTTTTCGGATTCAGTTCCTGAAGTTCTTTCATGGCTTTTAGTCCTAAAGGCGTAGCGGCATTGTCCAGTCCCAGCATATTGGCCGACAGGTTCATGAAGATACTGCCCATTGCGGGGTGCCCTTTGGGTATATCCGGGAAAAGGCGGCAAAACAAGGGGCTCAACCAGCGGCTCAGGGAATTGATCATACCGCTGTTTTCGCCGATTTTCATGATTCCTAACCAAAGAGCCAGTACTCCGGTAAGTCCTAATGAGATCTCGAAAGCATTTTTAGAAGAATCAAATGTTGAGTTCACTAATTCCGTGAAGATTTCTGTGTCGCCCATGAACAACAACCGGATAAGAGCTACGATGAAGGCAATAACAAAGAATGCCACCCAAATGTAATTTAGAACCATAGACTAAATGTAATTTTAATTGCAAAAGTAAGCATATCTTTCTACTTGACACGTGAATTTTGGCTATTTTTGTCCCGAACGAGAGGAAAAATTTATCATATTTGAAAGATGTTACAAAAGACAATCGTAATAGAACAGGAACTCCGTCAGTATGTTGATCCTGTAAAGCGTGAATATCTTCCCAAGTTTTTCAAAACAGGGAAGGGGCAATATGGCGAAGGCGACCGCTTTTTGGGTGTTGTCGTTCCTGATACCCGTCAGGTAGCTCGCCGTCACAAAGAGGAACCGTTTGATGTGATGGCTGAGTTGCTACAGAGCGAATGGCACGAATGCCGTCTTTGTGCTTTGCTGATGATGGTAGAACGTTTCAAAAAGTCTGCTCCTGATGGACGGAAGATAATCTTTGATTTCTATCTGACGCAGACTGCCCGTATCAACAATTGGGATTTGGTCGATCTTTCGGCTCCTTATATCGTAGGCGAGTATTTGAAGGATAATCCCCGTGATGTACTTTATCGGCTGGCACAGAGCGACTGGCTTTGGGACCGGCGTATTGCGGTCGTTTCGACTCTTGCTTTGATTCGGGATCATGACTTCATTGACACTTTGCGATTGTCGGAATATTTCCTTCAGCCTTATGTGGCCGCTGCTCCTTCGCTCCCTGCTGTTCGTATGCACGATCTGATGCAGAAAGCTATTGGCTGGATGCTGCGCGAGGTGGGCAAGCGAGATAAGGATCTGTTGGTACAGTTCCTTGAGAAATATGCCGTCGTAATGCCCCGTACAATGTTACGTTATGCCATTGAGAAGTTCTCGAAAGAGGAACGGCTGGAGTTTATGGCGCGTTGATTATGCACAATAAATAGAAGCAAGTTTTTTGTAAGTTAATGATAATACGTTGGAGTTATGTATAAAGAATTTGTAGGCATTCTTTGTTTTCTGTTCAGTGCCTGTCTGCTTCAGGCACAAGATGCCAAAGAGAGGGGATTGCAAAGTATCAATAGAACATCGGCAGAAGCCATTGTCGGTTTTCTGGCCGATGATGAATTGCAAGGACGCGAGGCAGGTATGCACGGCTCGCGGGTGGCAGCACGCTATCTGGCTGCTTTTCTGAAAGACATCGGTGTGGCTCCGCTTGATAGAGAGAGTTATTATCAACCTTTCGAAGCCTGTGCCCGCGAGTGGCAGCAAAAGGGACGTTTTCAGGTTCATCCGGACTCTATTGCTCTCTACAAACAGGGGGCATATCGTTCTTTGCGGCTGAACAATGTACTGGGAATGATTCCCGGTAAGCGGACGGACGAGTATGTAGTGGTAGGTGCCCACTTCGATCATTTGGGCGTGGACGAAACCTTGGCCGGTGATCCGATTTATAATGGAGCTGACGATAACGCTTCCGGTGTTTCGGCTGTCCTTCAGATAGCCCGTGCTTTTGTGGTTTCGGGACAGAAGCCGTTGCGCAATGTCATCATTGCCTTGTGGGATGGCGAGGAGAAAGGATTGCTTGGCTCAAGGTATTTCACTATGTCGTGCCCTTTCATCGGAAAAGTGAAAGGCTATCTTAACTTCGACATGATAGGTCGTAACAACAAGCTCGACTGTCCGCAACACGTAGTCTATTTCTATACCGAATCGCATTCAGCCTTTGGCGAATGGCTGAAGCAGGATATTCGTACGTATGGTCTGGATCTGAAGCCCGATTACCGTCCTTGGGATCGTCCCGTTGGCGGTAGCGATAATGCTTCGTTTGCTTTACTGGATATTCCCATTATCTGGTATCATACGGACGGACATCCCGATTATCATCAGCCGGGTGACCATGCAGACCGGTTGAACTGGGATAAGCTGACAGACATCACCCGTGCTTCATTCCTGAATGTTTGGAATTTGGCTAATGAACCTGTTTATTGACCTGTATTTATGCCCGGTTTAAAATAATTTGTGTACGATGAGAAATATTACGCTCTGTGGGGTTTTATTGTTGATTTTCTGCACATGTTCTAATCTATACGCTCAACATATCATTTCCAGAAAGCTGCCTTTCTTCTATGAATTGGCTTCTAACGAGATTTTTGATATTTATCAGGATAAAGAAGGGTATTTGTGGATTGGTACGACAAACGGACTGGCGCGCTACGACGGATATCGTTTGCAGTCTTTTCGTTCGGACTATAAGGATTTAAGTTTGCTTACCGACAATACCATTTCTTCCATTACCGATAATGAGCAATATGTTTGGATAGGAACTCGCAAAGGCCTTAACCTGTATGACAAACACATTTGCCGGATTGTGCCTTTCCCGGATGAGAGACTTTTGGACAAGAATATCAATTATATGATTGCCGACCATTCGGGTACGGTTTGGCTGGCTACAGGCAAGAAGATATACAAATGTTCTCCGGATGCCACAAAAGTCGAAGAGTACGAGCTGCTTTCTCGCAAAGATTATCTTGTCAATGCTGTCTATGCAGACAGAGAAGGGAATGTGTGGGCACTTACAAATGGAATTGGGCTTTTCAGATACGATGCTGAAACTGACTTCTTTATCAGCTATCCCCGGCTGGGGGCATCTAATGCTCCTTATATTATGTATCAGGACGTTGCCGGTAATTATTGGATTGGTACATGGGGAGAAGGGTTGTGGCAGTTCTTTCCTGATAAAACGGATGATTGTTATAAAAGACATCACATCATAAACACAAGAACCGGTTTGTCGGAACCTATCTTTTACAGTATGGTTCAGGACGATACGTTCGGTTATCTGTGGTTACTTTCCTATAATGAACTATATGCGTTGAAGTATACAGAGGATGGCCGGTTAGAGAGTGTCGATATCCACGACAGGGTAGATACGCACATGATGTATACCAAAATCTTAAAAGACCGGGAAGGAAATTTGTGGCTGGGCTCTTATGATATGGCCTATACGATCTTTTTCGATCATTCGAAGATTGATAACTATCCTTTGGAGCAACTGAAAGAACAGATGGGATGGGATGTCAATATATTGAATCTGTGTATGGACAAAGAATCGCTGATGTGGATTAGTCAAGATCGATATGGGCTTTGTCTTTACGATTTACAACGGAATCTGCTGGTCGATAACAAGAATAATGAAGGGGCAGGACTTGGTGAAGTGGAACTGTTGGTGAAGTCACGCGCAAAGGACGGAATTTGGGTTACGCCCAAATATGTGCCGAGGGCTGTGCGGGTGGCATATCGGGATATGTCGGTTTGTGTAGAAGAAGATATTAATCTGTCTGGACAAGCGAGCGGGAGCATCAAGAATTTGACAGAAGATAGCGCTGGTAACTTATGGATATTGACAAAATCTGCATTGTTTATCAAACAACCGGATGTTGATAAGCCCGTTGTCTCCGGGCAGAAGTTACCGATGATGCATGCCATGGCTGCCGGTCCGGATGGATATGTCTGGGGAGTAGGTTCGGACAAATGTCTGTATCGGTTGCGTTATTCCAACGGACAGATTGTTTTGGAAGATCGGGTTCCGGTTCAGCTTTTGTCAGAGCAAGAAGAAATTCTGCATATTAGTCTGGATTCTGAAGGCTGCTTGTGGTTGGTATCCTCTTTGGGCAGGATTTTCAGGTCGGACCAGGACAGGAGAACTTTTAAAAATATGCCTTTGGACAGCAGGCTGGATAACTGTTCGGTATTGGGAATGGTTGCCGAGAAAGATTTTGTGTGGATTGCAACCAATAAAAAGGTACTGCAATACAATATCCGCAAAGAAACCTGTGTAGACTATGGAACTACGGATGAAAACATCGAGGTCGATGTATTCCGATACAAGGCAATCAGCCCAGACGGTTTGGGTGGACTGTATGTTGGCGGGCATCACGGATTTGTACATATTCAGTCGGATACGGTTTCTGCAATCGATGTCTCGCGTTTCCGTCCGGTGGCTACAGATGTGCGTTCGGATAACCAAAGTGTACTGTTTGGTGGAAGAAATACGGCCAGTCGGGTGGTACTCGATTCGGATGCCAGGAATATTGAAATCTGTTTTTCTCCTCTACGCTATGCGTTGAACTCGAAAAAGCTTCGGATGGCTTATCGGTTGGAGGGAGCAGATAAGGATTGGATTTATCTGGATTATGGCAAAAGTTCGGCTTTCTACAACCGTTTGAGGAAAGGTACTTATCACTTTAAGGTGAAAATGGAAGACGGACAAGGAGGGTGGACTGCTGGAGAGACTCTGCTGACGCTGGTGAAACTACCGGCATTCTACGAAACCTGGTGGGCTTACGTATTCTATCTGATAGTTGCTGTTTCGTGTGCTTATTCTATGTTGCGTTTTTATATCAGGCGAATGAAGCTGAAGAATGAAGCGAAACTGAAAGAAGAAATGGTGCGTACGAAGCTGAATTACTTTACAAACGTTTCGCACGAACTGCTGACGCCGCTTACGGTGATTTCCTGCATGTCCGATTATATGGAACAGAAAGTTCCTGCCGTGCGTCAGCAGTGCGATGTGTTGAAGTCGAATGTGGACAGACTAAAGCGCCTGATACAGCAGATTCTCGACTTCAGGAAAGTAGATGTCGGAAAAATGAAGCTGAGTGTGGCAGAAGGGGATGCCGGTGCATTTATACAGACGCTTTGCAATAATAATTTCCGCCCGTTGGCTGCCCAAAAGAATATATCGCTCGAAATCAGTATAGAGCCAGTCGAGATAAAGGCCTGGCTGGATTTTGACAAGCTGGATAAGATTCTGTACAATCTCCTTTCGAATGCTGTTAAATACACTCCGGAAGGGAAAACAATCAGGATTACGGCCTATATTGTGCATAAGGGAGGTGGTCGTTTTCTGGTACTTAAAGTAGCCGACGAAGGAGTAGGAATTGCTTCGGGCGAGCTTGCCCGGATCTTTACCCGTTTCTATAGCGACCGGAAGAACAAAGGAGTAGAATCGAACGGCATCGGGCTTTCGCTGACAAAGGATCTGGTATGCCTGCATCATGGCAATATTAATGTGGAAAGTACGTTAGGCAGGGGCAGTTGTTTTACGGTAGAGATTCCTGTCGATAAAGAGGTTTATGCGGTCGATGAGAGGGTGGAAGAAGTGTCCGTACTTCCGGCCGATGAAATCACTTTTGAACCTAACACAGAAGCCGAACCTGTATTGCCGGAAGAAAACGCCGACCGGCCGACGTTGCTGCTGATAGATGATAATACGGAACTGCTCCACATCATGCGGGAGCTGTTTAAGGATAGCTATGGGGTGCTGACCGCTGCTGACGGAGGACAGGCATGGGAGCAGCTGACTGCACATACGGTAGACGTGATAATCTGCGATGTAATGTTGCCCGATGTAAGCGGATGGGAACTGTGCAGCCGAATGAAAGCCGATTTGCGTTTCAATCATATTCCGGTGATTATCCTGACTGCCAAGAACGGTGCCGACGACCAGGTGACCAGTTATAATGCAGGAGCCGAAGGTTACATTGCCAAACCGTTCGATATGAAAGTGCTGTCAGCCCGTATCGACAACCTGATTAAAGCTTCGCGAAGAAGACAGGCGACATTCCGAAAAGAGAAGAATGTCAGTCTGGAGGACCTGGCCTATCCTTCGGCCGACCGTCAGTTCCTGCAAGCTGTGATCGAAAGCATCGAAGCGCATCTGGAGCAGTCGGAGTTCGACCTGGATCAGTTGTCTAAAGAGGTGAACATGTCCAAGTCTACGCTGTATCGCAAAATCAAGTCGATGACCGGACTGACTCCGTTGGACTTTGTGCGCAATGTCAAGATGAAGCGTGCCTGCATGATGTTGTCTTCACATTCGGTAACCATATCCGAGGTTGCTTATGCCGTCGGTTTCAATAATCCCAAGTATTTCACGAAGTGCTTCAAAGAGGAGTTCGGCGTAACTCCTACCGAGTATCAGCAGATGCAGCCGTCTTAACCGGAGCTGTATGCTGTGTGGATTAAGAGGTTTTTCAGGGGGCAAAAATCGTTCATTAGGGGGTAAATTCTTTGCATGCAAGGATTTTACTCCCTATATAATTTGTTTGGATGCCTGTTTTTGTGGAGTAGTTTGCTTCTTTTGCATACTTGAATTAATGCTAGTAACATGAAAAAGAAACAGAATTTTGCAGGCCATCGTGCAATAGGTTTTCTGATGGCGTTTATTTTTCTTTGGGGAGTGCTTCCGTATGCGGAAGCTGGTGATGTTCGCAAACAGCTTTTTGATAATGGCTGGAGGTTTGCTTTGGGTGACAGTACTGCTGCTTCGGCGGCGGCTTACGATGATTCGGCCTGGCGGTTGCTGGACTTGCCGCACGATTGGAGTATTGAGGGGACGATTGCTGCCGATGCACCGATGGGGAACGACGGCGGATATTTCCCCGCGGGAATAGGTTGGTATCGTAAAACCTTCCAGGTTCCTGCCGACTATCGTGACCGCAAAGTAGGAATCTATTTCGAGGGTGTGTATATGAATGCAGAAGTGTTTATCAACGGAACTTCGCTGGGTGTTTGGCCGTATGGTTACTCTTCTTTCTTTTACGACCTGACTCCTCATATCCGTGTAGGCGAGGCGAACGTAGTTGCAGTACGTGTCGACAACTCTCAGCAGAAGAACTGCCGTTGGTACAGTGGCTCGGGCATTTACCGGCACGTCTGGCTGACGGTAACCGACAAGGTGCATATCGACCACTGGGGTATGTTTGTTACGACGCCCGAAGTGAGCAAAGAAAAAGCGACCGTTAAGGTGCAGACAGCTTTGAAGAACGAGACTGCGGCCGACCGTCGCATCACGCTGACCACCACCCTGTTCGATGCCAAGAAGCAGTCGGTAGGCGAAAGCGAAACAACTGTCGACCTGCCTGCCAATTCTTCGAAAGAGGTGTCTTTGTCCATCTCAGTGCTTCAGCCGGCTTTGTGGAGCCCCGACACGCCTTATCTGTACGAGGCTCGCTGTACGGTAGCAGAGTCGGGCGAGGTGAAAGACTGTATGACTGAGAATTTCGGCATCCGTAGCATTGAGTATTCTGCCGAGAAAGGCCTGTTGCTGAACGGCAAGAAGATCATCCTGAACGGTGGTTGTCTGCATCACGACAATGGTTTCCTGGGAGCAGCAGCTTACGACCGTGCCGAGGAGAGGAAGGTAGAGCTGATGAAAGCCGCTGGCTTTAATGCCGCACGTACGGCACACAATGTACCCTCGGAGGCTTTCCTGGATGCCTGCGACCGCTTGGGACTGCTGGTTATTGACGAAGCCTTCGACGGCTGGCGCGACAGCAAGAACAAATACGACTATTCGGTTCACTTTGATAAATGGTGGCAACGCGACCTCGACGCAATGGTGCTCCGCGACCGCAACCACCCTTCCATCTTCTGTTGGAGTATCGGAAACGAGGTGATAGAGCGCAAGAAGATAGAAGTGGTTACGACAGCTAAAAAACTGGGCGACCGCGTACGTCAGCTGGACGGTACACGTCCGGTTACTTCGGCTCTGGCTGCATGGGACAGTGACTGGGAGATTTACGACCCGCTGGCTGCCCAGCACGAGATTGTAGGCTACAATTATATGCTCCATCGTGCACCGGCCGACCACGAGCGCGTGCCTTCGCGTGTCGTTATGCAGACCGAATCATTCCCGCGCAGCGCATTCGACACTTGGAAACTGGTGACTTCGAACGAATACGTTCTGGGCGATTTCGTGTGGACAGCTCTCGACTATCTGGGTGAGTCGGCCATTGGCCGCTACTATTACGTAGGCGACTCGGAAGGCGAGCATTACGTACGTCCTCATTATCCTTGGCACGGTGCCTATTGTGGCGACATCGACCTGACCGGCTGGCGGAAACCGATTTCCCATTATCGCGACCTGCTCTACAATGCGGACAAAAAACTCTACCTGGCCGTGAAAGAACCGGACAATTATTACGGTAAAATCAAGGAAACAGCCTGGTCTGTCTGGCCTACGTGGGAAAGCTGGAACTGGCCTGGACACGAAGGAAAGCCCATCGAGGCCGAAGTCTATTCGCGTTATCCGAAAGTTCGCCTGTACCTCAACGACCAGCTGGTAGGCGAGCGGACTGTAGGGGTTGAGCAGCGTTTTATGGCTGTCTTCACCTTGCCTTATCAGCCGGGCACACTGAAAGCTGTAGGTGTGGACGCTGAAGGCCGCGAGGCAGAAGAAAAAGTACTTGTTACGGCAGGTGAGCCGGCAAAAATCCGCTTGACGCCCGACCGCAAGACTTTGAAAGCCGACGGACAGGACCTGTCGTTCGTAACGGTAGAGGTGGTGGACAAAGAAGGCCGCGTAGTGCCCGATGCCGCAAACCGCCTGTCGTTCGAGGTGAAGGGAGCCGGAGTGATTGCTGCTGTGGGTAACGCTAATCTGAGAGATACCGATCCTTATGTAGGCAAAGAGCGGAATGCCTGGAAGGGTAGGGCTATGGTCATCGTGAAGAGTACCGCAAAGAGTGGCACTATCCGGCTGAAAGTTTCTGGCGAGGGACTGGATTCGGCTTCGCTGTCCATTAAGGCTACCCGATAAAAGGCTTTCGAAGGCTTCACAGGGCA
>NZ_FR883028.1:38244-40182 GCF_000435115.1 Bacteroides sp. CAG:633
AGTGTCCCACAAATGTATTGCAAGTGTCGCTCGCGAGCCGTGCAAGTGTGGCAGAAGGCGGTGGTCTCTGCTTGCGAAAAGCGTCTCCCTTTTTCGGTTATTCCAAAATTAATTAGTTATTTTGCACGTGCCAAGAACGGTGTGCGCCATCAGTGGCATGCCGTGTAGAATGTGGAAATAAAAAATGGAACAGGAAAACTTTGACATACGCAGCCAGCAATTGGCTTCGGGCAAGGAAAAGGACTTTGAGAATGCGCTCCGGCCGCTTAGTTTCGAGGACTTCAGCGGGCAGGACAAGGTGGTAGACAACCTGCGCATTTTCGTCAAGGCTGCTCGCCTGCGCGGCGAGGCTCTTGACCACGTCCTGCTTCATGGCCCTCCCGGACTGGGAAAAACGACACTTTCGAACATTATCGCCAACGAACTGGGCGTGGGCTTCAAGATTACTTCCGGCCCTGTGCTCGACAAACCGGGCGACCTGGCCGGCATTCTGACCAGTCTGGAGACCAACGACGTGCTTTTCATCGACGAGATACACCGCCTCAGTCCGGTAGTGGAAGAGTACCTTTACTCGGCTATGGAGGATTACCGCATCGACATCATGATCGACAAGGGTCCCTCGGCACGCAGCATACAGATTGATTTGAATCCCTTTACGCTGGTAGGGGCAACGACGCGTAGCGGTCTGCTGACGGCGCCGCTCCGTGCCCGTTTTGGCATCAACCTGCACCTGGAGTATTACGACGACGACGTGCTGGCCGGCATTATCCGCCGTTCGGCGCAGATTCTGAACGTACCTTGCTCTACCAGAGCCGCGGCCGAAATCGCATCGCGCAGCCGTGGTACGCCCCGTATCGCCAATGCCCTGTTGCGCCGTGTACGCGACTTTGCCCAGGTGAAAGGATCGGGCAGCATCGACACCGAAATTGCCCAGTTTGCCCTCGAAGCCCTGAACATCGATAAGTACGGGCTCGACGAGATAGACAACAAGATTCTGACCACCATCATCGACAAGTTTCGTGGCGGTCCCGTGGGGCTGACTACCATCGCCACCGCATTGGGCGAGGACGCCGGCACTATCGAAGAAGTGTACGAGCCTTTCCTCATCAAAGAAGGTTTCATCAAGCGCACGCCGCGCGGACGCGAGGTGACGGAGTTGGCATACAAACATTTAGGACGCAGTTTGTATAGCGGCGACGGCAGACAGCCGTCTCTGTTTGACTAAGAAGAAGTATTTGGTTATGGCAAATTTAAAATCGCTTGCAAAGGAAACAGCCATTTACGGTCTGAGTAGCATCGTAGGGCGTTTTCTGAACTACCTGCTCGTGCCGGTGTACACCCTTGCCATGTCGGCCGAGTCGGGAGGCTATGGGGTAGTGACCAATATATACGCCTGGGTGGCGTTGGCACTGGTACTGCTTACATTCGGTATGGAGACGGGTTTCTTCCGCTTCGCCAATAACGGCAAGGACGACCCGATGCGGGTCTATTCCACAACGCTGTTGGGAGTAGGCGGAGTGGCGCTTACGTTTCTGGTGTTGGGCTTGCTGTTTTTGCAACCCATTGCCGGTTTGCTGGGTTATGCCGAGCATCCCGAATACGTGGGTATGATGATGGCCGTTGTGGCCATGGACGCATTTCAGAGCATTCCCTTCGCTTATCTTCGCTACAAGAAGCGTCCCATCAAGTTTGCCGCGCTGAAGCTGCTGTTCATCTTCCTGAACATTGCGCTCAACCTGGCCTATTACGTGTGGATGAAAGGCAGTGACGTAGGCTATGCCTTCCTGTTCAACCTGATATGTACGTCCACTGTGATGCTTTGCCTGATACCCGAATTGCGCGGCTTCCGCTATGCGCTTGACCGGGCCTTGCTGCGACGCATGCTTTCCTATAGTCTGCCGCTGCTGGTGCTTGGCTTGGCCGGCATTTTGAACCAGG
>NZ_FR883028.1:40215-62183 GCF_000435115.1 Bacteroides sp. CAG:633
ATCTTTCCCTACGTCTATCCCGATAAGGCCGAAGCCACCGTACAGCTGGGCATCTACGGAGCAGCCAGTAAGATAGCCATGATTATGGCCATGCTGACACAAGCCTTCCGCTACGCCTACGAGCCGTTCGTCTTTGGCAAGAGTCGCGACAAGGACAACCGTGAGGTTTATGCGCAGGCCATGAAGTTCTTCATCATCTTCACCCTGCTGGCTTTCCTCGCCGTGATGTTCTACCTCGATTTGCTGAAGTTCATCATCGGTCGCGACTACTGGGCCGGCTTGCGTGTGGTGCCTATTGTGATGGCTGCGGAAATCTTTATGGGCATTTACTTCAACCTATCTTTCTGGTACAAGCTGATCGATGAGACGCGTTGGGGAGCTTACTTCTCGCTGGCGGGATGTACGGTGCTGGTACTGATGAACGTATTGCTGATTCCCCGCTTCAGCTATATGGCCTGTGCATGGGCCGGCTTTACGGGCTATGGCGTGGCTATGCTGCTGTCGTATTTCGTAGGGCAGAAGAAATATCCCATCCGTTACGACCTGAAAGCGATAGGCGGTTACGTACTGCTGGCAGCAGTGCTTTACGTGGCGGCCGAATATGTTCCCATCGACAATATCTGGCTGCGCCTGGCTTATCGCACAGTGTTGCTGCTGGTGTTTGTAGCTTATGTGGTGAAGAAAGACTTGCCTTTGCGGCATATTCCGGTAGTAAACCGCTTTTTCAGATAACCGTGACTACGGTCCGACAACGATTATAATTACTTAATTAAAGAGACTTATGGAAACAACCGACCCGCACAGAAATACCTTTGCCATCAAGGCGTTTTTGAAAGAGTACCTGGACTTGCGCAAAGACAAGGACAACGAGCTCGAAACCGTAGAATCCATCCGTAAGGGAGTGGAGTTCAAGGGAGCCAATTTGTGGATATTGATATTCGCCATCTTTATGGCTTCACTGGGACTGAACGTCAACTCTACGGCCGTGATTATTGGTGCCATGCTTATCTCGCCGCTGATGGGTCCTATCATGGGTGTGGGACTGTCGGTGGGATTGAACGACTTCGAACTGATGAAGCGTTCGTTGAAGAGCTTCCTCATCACAACGCTGTTCAGCGTGGTGACGGCTACGGTTTTCTTCCTCATCAGCCCGGTGGCCGAGGGGCAGTCGGAACTGCTGGCACGTACGTCGCCCACCATTTACGACGTATTCATCGCATTGTTGGGCGGTATGGCGGGTGTAGTGGCTCTTTCTACCAAGGAAAAAGGTAACGTGATACCGGGTGTAGCTATTGCCACGGCGCTGATGCCGCCCCTGTGTACGGCCGGCTACGGTCTGGCTACAGGCAATCTGATTTACTTCCTGGGGGCTTTTTACCTGTATTTCATCAATTCGGTATTCATCAGTCTGGCTACGTATGTCGGAGTGCGGGTGATGCACTTCCAGCGCAAGGCTTTTGTGGACAAGAACCGTGAGAAGACGGTACGCAAATACATCATCTGCATTGTGGTGCTGACCATGTGTCCGGCTGTTTATCTGACTGTGGACATCATTCAGAATACATTCTTCGAGAGCGCGGCCAACAAGTTCATCAACGAGCAACTTTCTTTTGAGAATACCCAGGTACTGGACAAGAAGATTGTGAACAAGGGCAAGGAGCGCGAGATACGCGTGGTGCTGATGGGTGACGAAGTGCCCGATGCATCGATAGCCGTGGCGCGTGGCAAGATGAAGGATTACCAGCTGGAGAACACGAAGCTGATTGTCATGCAAGGCATGAACAACGAGTCGATGGACATCTCTTCCATCCGTGCCATGGTGATGGAAGACTTCTACAAGAACAGCGAACAGCGCTTGCAGGAGCAGACACAGAAGATTGCCGAACTCGAAGGCAACCTGCAACGGTACCAATCGTTCGATGAATTGGGCAAGAAAATCATTCCCGAACTGAAAGTTCTCTATCCGTCGGTGAAGTCTGTATCCATTTCGCATGCCATCGAGACAACGGTCGACTCACTCCGTACCGATACGGTGACGCTGGCTGTGCTGAAGTTTGGTAAGTATCCCGACGCACGAGAGAAGAGTAAGATAACAGACTGGCTGAAGGCACGTACCGGTGCGCGTAAGCTGAGGCTGATAGCAGAATAAAACGACTAACAAACAGAGAGAAAGATATGAAGCTGAGACTGAAGTGGATGACCTTCTGCCTGCTGCTGGCATTGGCAAGCCATGCGGACGAAGGCATGTGGATGCTGGGCAACCTGAACCGGCAGACCCGGAAAGCCATGAAAGAGTTGGGACTGGAAATGCCTGCCAGCCGGTTGTATAACCCCCGTAAACCGTCGCTGAAAGATGCCGTGGTGAGTTTCGGAGGTTTCTGCTCGGGCGTAGTGGTGTCCGAAGACGGGTTGGTGCTGACCAACCATCATTGCGGTTTCAGCAGCGTGCAGCAACACTCGTCCGTCGAGCACGATTACCTGAAAGACGGCTTTGTGGCCCGCAACCGCAGCGAGGAGCTGCCTAATCCTGAACTGTACGTCCGCTTCCTGCTGCGTACCGAGGACGTCACCAAACGCGTGCTGAAACACGTCACCCCCCGCATGACCGAGGCTGAGCGTTCTTCGGTAGTCGACTCGATGATGCTGGCTATCGGTGCGGAAGTCTCGGCCGCGGACTCTACGCTGGTGGGGGTGGTCGATGCTTATTACGGCGGTAATGAGTTCTGGCTCTCGGTCTATCGCGACTTCAACGATGTACGGCTGGTATTTGCCCCTCCTTCGTCCATCGGAAAGTTCGGCTGGGACAACGACAACTGGATGTGGCCGCGCCACACGGGCGATTTCTGTGTCTTCCGCATCTATGCCGACAAGAACAACCGCCCCGCCGACTATTCGCCCGACAACGTGCCCTATCATCCGTCATACGTGGCACCCATTTCGCTCGACGGCTATCGCGAAGGCTCCTTCTGCATGACGCTGGGCTATCCGGGCAGTACGGAGCGTTACTTGTCTTCGTATGGCATTGAGGAAATGACGCAGACTGCCAACCAGGCCCAGATTGACGTACGGGGCATAAAACAGGCCATCTGGAAGCGCGAAATGGACCGTAACGATTCCATCCGCATCAAGTATGCTTCGAAATACGACGAGAGCTCCAACTACTGGAAAAACAGCATTGGCATGAACCGTGCCGTCCGCAAGCTGAAGGTACTGGAGAAGAAGCGTGCCATGGAACAGGAACTGCGCCGCTGGATTCAGCAGACACCCGATGAACGTGCCGACTTGCTTCAACTGTTTACCGACCTGGAACTTGCCTATAAGAACCGACGCGAGGTGAACCGGGCACAGTCGTACTTTGTGGAAGCCTTTCTGAACGGTCCCGAACTGGTGCAGCAGGCTCTCACCATCCTGAACTTCGACTTCGAAGGCGAACGTGACGTCGTAGTGGCCAACCTGAAGAAGATTGTCGAAACATACAAGAATCTGGATGTCGATATCGATAAGGAAGTATTTACAGCCATGCTGAAAGAATACCGCTCGCAGGTCGATTCGGCCTACCTGCCCGAAGTTTACCACACCATTGCCACGCAATACGGGGGCGATGACAGGGCTTTCGTCGATTCGCTCTATGCCCATACCCAGTTTGCTACTCCGCGTGGCCTGAAGCGCTTCCTTGAACGTGACACGACCTATCAGTTGCTCGACGACCCTGCCATCAGTCTGGGCATCGACCTGATCACGAAGGCTTTCGAGCTGAATATGCAGATGCAGGAACCTTCGGTGCAGATAGACCGGGGCGAACGTCTGCTGAATGCGGCCATCCGTCGCTTCTATGCTTCGCGCAATTTCTATCCCGATGCCAACTTCTCCATGCGCCTGAGCTTCGGTACTGTCTGCGGATACGATCCTTTTGACGGGGCACACTACAACTACTACACCACTACCCGTGGAGTGCTTGAGAAGGTGCGTGCCCACGAGGGCGATGCCGACTTCGAGGTACAGCCCGAATTCCTGTCGCTGCTGTCGTCGGGCGATTTCGGCCGGTATGCCGACGAAAACGGCGAAATGAAGGTGTGCTTCATCTCGAACAATGACATCACGGGCGGCAACAGCGGCAGTGCCATGTTCAATGCACGGGGCGAACTCCTTGGCTTGGCCTTCGACGGAAACTGGGAAGCCATGAGCAGCGACATCCTGTACGAGCCCGATATGCAGCGTTGCATCGGGGTAGACATCCGCTACGTGCTTTTCGTTATCGAGAAATACGGCAAGGCCAGCGAGTTGATACGGGAGCTTAAAATCGGATAAATCTTTTGTTTTTGTGGGCGGGTAAGCCCGGCATTTTTTCCCAGTTAGGAAAAAATTATTTCCCAGTTAGGAAAAAAATATTCTCCAGTTAGGGAAAAATAGAGGGCTTTCTTTCCAAACTTCAGACTACCTGCTGTGTGGGTAGGGGAGCCAGCATTTCTTGCGGGACGGAGGCTTGTATTTCCTTCACCAAGGCATCGCGCAGCGTGTGGCGGATGAAGTCCTTGCCCGTCAGCAGGACGATGTGGCGGGCAGGCCTGGGCACGGCAAAGGGACGTACTAGCTGCTGTTGCGCCTCGCTGAGCTGCAACACGGCCAGTTGGGGAATGAAGGTGATGCCTTTCCCGCCCTCGACCATGCGCATGAATGTCTCCATACTGCCCAGATGGTAGGCAAGCTGGCTGGCTTGTGCCGCCTTCAGCTGGCAAAAGCGCACCAACTGGTCGCGGAAGCAATGGCCTTCGTCGAGCAGCCAGAGCTGTTCGCCGCTGAGGTCGGACGTACGTATCAGCGAATGGCTACTGAGACTGCTTTCGCGCGCTACATAGGCATAAAACTGTTCGTAGAAGAGGCTTGTCTGCTCGTATTCCTCCATGCCTGCCAGACTGGCTACAATACCTGCGTCAATGCTTCCCTCGCGCAAGGCGCGCTTGATGTCGGCGGTCTTCATCTCCGTCACCCGTATGTCCAGTCCATCGTACTTCTTCATCAGCTGTGGGAAGAAGCGGGGCAGCAGGTAGGGAGCAATAGTAGGCAGGATGCCCAGATTGAACGTCCCTGTGAAGGAGCCTTTGGCCTCTTCGACCATCGCTTTGATGCGGGCTGCCTGCGCAAGCACCTCCCGGGCCTGGGCAAGGATGTGCAGGCCGATGGGAGTGGGGGCTATGGGCTGGCGACTACGGTCGAAGATGCGGGTGTCCAGTTCGTCTTCGAGTTTCTGTATCATGGTGCTCAGCGTGGGCTGTGTCACGCGGCAGTGCTCGGCCGCTTTGGCAAAGTGGCGGTACTGCTCTACGGCGAGGATATATTCCAGTTGTTGCAGGGTCATGGTATCGGTTGTAAGGGTTGGCTGTTACTTCTTTTTCTTTTTCGACGGCTTGGCCCATCCCTCTTCGTCGAAGTCGGGTTCGGGACCTTTCAGGTCGTTGTTGTGCTGGAAGAACTGCTTCCAGTCGTCCTTCTTGCCACGGGGCTTGGTGTAACCACGCTCTTCGCGGCTGGGCTTTTTCTTCTTTTCGGCAGCAGGGGCTTCTTGGGCTTTTCCTTTGCCCTTGGCGGCTTCGCGCTTGCCCTTGGAGTCGTCCTTCCGGTTGTTTCTGCGGCCGGTTTCCTTCTCTTCTTCTCCGGCTACTTCTACCACCACTTTGCGACCGTTCCACTTGGTACGGTTCAGGGCTTTCAGCACGTTGCGGGCCTCTTGTTCTTCGACCTCGAAGAACGAGAACTTGGGCATCAGGTCGATGCGTCCCAGCTCTACACGTCCGCGGGTGTTGCTGTTCAGCAGGCTGATGAGCTCGTTGGGGAAGAAGTTGTCCACCTTGCCCAGATTGATGAAGAGGCGTGTGAAGCCCGGTTCGGCCTGACGGCTGTTGTTTCGTCCGCCTTTTTCGCCCTGTCGCTTGCCGGCTTTCTCGCCCTTGGCGCTGCTGTCGCCGACGATGGAGATTTCGGGGCGGTCGCGATAGTAATCCAGAAAGCGGTTGAACTCGTGCGACACCATACGCTTGATGAGGTCCTCTTTTGACAGCCAGTCCAGCTTGCGATAAACGTCGGGCATGAACGATTCGATTTCTTCTTCGTTCACCTTCACTTTCTCCAGGTCGTCTATTACCTTGAACAGCTGTTTCTCGCAGATTTGTTTACCGGTCGGCATTTCACCGGGCTGGAACTTCTTGCCGATGATGCGCTCTATTTCGCGCATTTTGCCCTTCTCGCGCAGGTTGATGATGGCGATGGAGGTACCTGTCTTTCCGGCACGTCCGGTACGTCCGCTGCGGTGGGTGTAGCTTTCGGTGTCGTCGGGCAGGCCGTAGTTGATGACGTGTGTCAGGTCGTCCACGTCCAGTCCGCGTGCAGCCACGTCGGTAGCTACCAGCAGTTGCAGGTTGCGGATGCGGAACTTCTGCATCACGGCGTCGCGCTGTGCCTGCGACAGTTCGCCGTGCAGCGAGTCGGCGTTGTAGCCTTCCTGCATCAGCTTGTCGGCTATTTCCTGCGTCTCCTTGCGGGTGCGGCAGAAGATGATGCCGTATATCTGCGGATAGTAATCGACAATGCGTTTCAGAGTCTCGTATTTGTCCTTGGCATGCACCACGTAAACGATATGTTTTACGTTGGCGGTACCTTCGTTTTTGCGTCCGATGGTGATTTCTTTGGCGTCGTGCAGGTAGTTCTTGGCGATGCGGGCTATCTCGGGGCTCATAGTGGCCGAGAAAAGCAGCGTGTTGCGTTCCTGTGGTACGTCGGCCAGGATGGCGTTGATGCTGTCGGTGAAGCCCATGTTGAGCATTTCGTCGGCTTCGTCCATGACGACGTTCTGTATGGTGGCCAGCGATACGGTTTTGCGCTCCATCAGGTCAATCAGTCGTCCGGGTGTGGCCACAATGATGTGCACTCCCTGCTTCAGGGCGCGTATCTGACTTTCGATGGACGAGCCACCGTAGACGGGCAGCACGCGCAAGCCTTCGATATATTTGCTGTAATCAGTCAGGTCGCCTGCAATCTGCAGACACAGTTCGCGTGTGGGGCATAGGATAAGCGACTGTGGAATGCGCCGTGCCACATCGACCTTCTGTATCAGCGGCAGGCCGAAAGCGGCCGTTTTGCCCGTTCCGGTCTGTGCCAGGGCCACGACGTCGTTGTTTTCTCCTAAAAGGTAAGGAATCACTTCTTCTTGTACCGGCATGGGATTCTCATATCCCATCTCTTCGATGGCGCGGCGTATCTCCGGCGACACACCGAGCTCTTCAAATGTCTTCATTCAATATCCTGTATAATAATTCGGTGCAAAGATAAGGCTTTTAGGCGAAGAATGCGGTATGATGAGGCTGATTTGTAGCCCGATGCGCGGTAAATCGAATGTGACAGCTTATTTTTTTATCAAAAGAATACTTTGCAGTTTCTTTATTTCTTCCTTGGTCAGTCCGATGCCTTTCTTCAGGTAGGTATCTACGTCGCCGTACCGTTTCTCTATCTCGTCCTTGGCGGCGTTCAGGAAGTTCTCGCGGGCCGAGTAGATGGCAGTGATGGCTTCCTGCGAACGTACAGGCAAGTCGTAGGCGTATTGCGTGGCAGAAGGTATGTTGAAGAAATAGTTGCTGAGGCGGTAGTCTTCCATGATGATGTCGGCATTGACGCCAAGGGTAGCGAGAACAAGGGCGACTGCAATGCCCGTACGTCCCTTGCCCGAAGAGCAATCGATGACCAGCGGGTATTTGGTTTCATCCAGCAGCACGTCGAAAAGCTGGCGGAGCTGACTTGTGTATTTGTTCACAATCTCACGGTTGGCTTGCTCTACGATTTGCAGAACCGAATCTTTTCTGAGTTTGTGCTTTTCCACTTTGTCCAGTACCAGCTCGATGTCGTTTATGGGAATAGCGATGTTCACTACGTCGAAGTTCTTGCGTAAACCGACTTGTGGACCTGTTTCCCGTTGGCTTCGCAGGTCGACGATGGTTTTGATGCCGATGTTCTTCAGTTTCCTGATGGCAAAACAGTTTAGACTGTCTATCTGTGCCGAACGGTAGATCATGCCCCAGCGAACCCGTTTCTTGGTGCCGTACGAGGCATATCCTCCCAAGTCACGGAAATTTTGTACGCCGGGGATGTTGACATTTCGGGCGGCAGTCTTTATCCGGTATTTGTCGTTGAATACCAATGTATAGTAATAACGCTGAGAGGGATCGCTGTTGATGACGGTGGTTGTCTGGTCGGAAATGTTGGCTATGGCCACGGGATTGCTTTCGGGAGCAGATTCTGGCTGGGTCGAGGCATAGACTTTGACGTCCCCCTCGATAAGGGGAGCTGTTTCCCATTTCACAATGCAATTGCCTACATTGTTCTCTTCGCACACGACGGCGATGTGAGGGGTCAGACCGCTGCATGCAGGCAGCAGCACAGACAAAGTAAAACCAATCAAAAGCTTCCTGTACATAATTTGTAATTGTCTCTAAGCGTTTCTACAAATATAGCGTGTCCTATACTTCACAAATATATGTAATTTAGTTACAGACGATGCTCGCCGGTTAATTGATTTAGGTTTCTTTTTTGAACTTTAAGCAAATGACGGGAGAGTGTAAAGAAAAAGAATAAACCGATATTCCGCTGTTGCAGTGGGACTGCCATGCGGGATATCGGCTTCTCTCTCTTCTCTTTACCTATATAAATCGTCTTGTTAAAGCGTATGTGCTTCCGCAAACTCCCTCGAAACCGAATTGTTGAAACTGCAGCACACGTCAGCGGCAAACTCGATGCCGCAACGGATGACTTTGTCCCATGTGGCTTCGTCCATCGTGGCGAGGTCATCGTAGCGTACGTTATACTTCAGTAGGCCGAAGATGATACCTGCGTTGAAATTGTCGCCCGCGCCGATGGTGCTGACTGCCTCAAGCGGAGGAATGGGATAGTCTTTGGAAAGGGTAGCCGTGCGTAGTGATACCTGCTGGGCTCCTGCCGTGCAGAGGAAGTTACGACAGTAAAACTTCACCTTATCGCGGTAGATTTTGTCGGCTTCCTTCAGGCCCCACATGTAGAAGAAGTCTTCTTGCGAGCCGCGTACGATGTCGGCATACTCCAGATTCTCGATGATGGTGGGAGCCAGTTTGATGGCTTCTTCCTTGTGCGAGGAGCGGAAGTTGGGGTCGTAGTAGACGATGGCATGCATGTCGTGCGCGCGTTCCAGCAGTTCTACTACCTTGTCGCGCAAGACGGGATTCAGGGCATAGTACGAGCCTACCATCACGATGTCGTCTTCCTGAATTTGCGGATATTCTACGTCGAGTCGCTGTTTGGGGTAGTCTTTGTAGAAGATGTATTCTGCATCACTGTGTTCGTTGAGGAAAGCAAGCGATACGGGTGATTTCCCGTCGGGGAAGACGTTGACGTGGTCGGTAGGAATGTTGTTTTCGCGCATGAAGCGGAGGATGATCTCTCCTACGTGGTCGTTCCCTGTCTCGCTGATGAAACAGATGGGAACACCCGCACGTCCCAAAGAGACGATGCCGTTGAATACAGAACCGCCGGGCACAGCCGCTGTGGGCTGTCCGTTGCGGAAGATGATGTCGAGAATAGTCTCGCCGATACCTATTACTTTACGCATAATGAACGTGATTTTTCTCCGAGATAGCCGCCGTGGTGGCGTTTTGAATAGTCTTCAATGGTGAATCCGGTCTGTTTCATGGTCTGTACCACCAGGATATCACCGATGACGGTCATGACGGTGGTCGAAGTTGTGGGCGTCATGCCCAGTGCGCATACTTCCTTGGGACTGCCGGTACTGAGGCAGACGGTGGCTTCGCGAGCTAGCGGACTGTCGGGGTTGCCGGTGATGACAATGAATTTCAGACTGGGGTCCAGGTTGTGGGCCAGTTGGGTGAGCTCTACAATTTCACGCGTTTTTCCGGAATTGGAGATGAGCAGCAACAGGTCGTTTTCCTGCAGGATGCCCAAGTCACCGTGTTGGGCTTCGCTGGGATGCAGGAAGACGGCTGGGATGCCTGTCGAGCAAAAGGTAGTAGCAATGTTCATGGCAATCTGCCCTGCCTTTCCCATACCTGAGGTCACAAGTTTACCCTTACGGCGGTGTACGTGTTCCACGATGAGCGACACGGCTTTTTCGTAGGCGTCCGTCACAGGGATGTTCAGTACTGCTTGTGCCTCTTTCTGCAAAAGCTCTTGAATAGATGCTATCATTTCTTTCGGTTTTGGTTATCTGGTTTTGCAAATATCTATAATTTTCCATAAACGGCAATAAGTTTTATTGTATTTTTGTACCTGCAATCAGTTTGAAACGTCAGAATGGAGCATTTGAACGAAACCAACGGGAAATATAGCACATATACACTGGCCAACGGTCTGCGCATCATTCACGAGCCGTTGGCTTCACGGGTGGCTTATTGTGGATTTGCTGTCGATGCAGGCACACGCGATGAGATGCCCGATGAGCAAGGTATGGCTCACTTTGTGGAACATCTCATTTTTAAGGGAACTCACAAACGACGGGCCTGGCACATCCTGAATCGTATGGAGAACGTAGGCGGTGACCTCAATGCCTACACCAACAAGGAAGAGACGGTGATCTACTCTGCTTTCCTTGTCGAGCACTTCAGCCGGGCTTTTGAGCTGTTGGCTGATATTGTATTTCATTCCACTTTTCCGCAACACGAGATTGAAAAGGAGACAGAGGTGATTATCGACGAGATACAGTCGTACGAGGACAACCCTGCTGAACTGATCTTCGACGATTTCGAAGACCTTATTTTCCGCGGTCATCCGCTGGGGCGTAACATTCTGGGCAATCCCGAACAACTCCGCACGTTCCGTACCGAGGATGCCGTAGCTTTTACTCGTCGTTACTATCGGCCGGAGAATGCAATATTCTTTGTATTGGGTGATGTTGATTTCCGCCGGGTTGTCCGCTTGGCCGAGAAGCTGGTGGGCAACGTAGCAGGAGGAACAGCTACCGGCAATCCTTCGGACAACCGACGGATGCCCCCTTTGCCTTATGTGCCCGACCGACTGGTGATGAAAAAAGGTACGAACCAGACACACGTGATGATAGGTGCCCGTGGCTACAATGCCTACGACGAGAAACGTACGGCCCTGTATCTGCTGAACAACCTGCTGGGCGGTCCCGGCATGAACAGCCGCCTGAACGTAGCGTTGCGCGAGCGCCGTGGGTTGGTATATAACGTAGAGTCCAATCTGACTGCTTATACCGATACCGGCACCTTCTGCATCTACTTTGGTTGCGACCCCGATGACGTGGATCTTTGTACACGCCTGGTGTATAAGGAGCTGAGGCGTTTGCGCGACACCCGTTTGACTACTTCGCAACTGGCAGCAGCGCAGAAGCAGTTGATAGGCCAGATAGGTGTGGCGTCGGACAACAACGAAAACAATGCCCTAGGTATGGCCAAGACTTTCCTCCACTATAACCGTTACGAGTCGCAGGAAGCCATTTGCCGCCGCATCAGTCTGCTTACTTCCGACCAGTTGCTCGAAGTAGCCAATGAAATGCTGGGCGAGGATTATCTGTCGGAGTTGGTTTATCTGGGATAATTGAAATTAAACTTTTGCTTCGTAAAGAAATTTATGGGGGGTGAAAGATGTGCGTAACTACTATTCTTATTCTGGTAAGTAAGAACTTGATATCATTAGTCTGATTATAAGTAGCTTGTGATAGTGTAAGGCTTTCTTTTACAGGTCTTGAATATTACTCGGGTGTAAGTACCAAGTGAACAAATATTTGTTTTGCTAAACTAAAAGTCCGTATTGTGTGTTTAGAAATTATTAATATGTCTAATAAATTAGTAAGAGTATGAAAAGAATTGTAGTATTTCTGTTTGTAGTAATGGCAGCTTTGGCTGCGAAATCGCAAGTCTATGTAGGTGGAAATATCAGCCTTTGGCATAACGATGATGCCGATGCTACAAGTTTTACGTTAGCTCCCGAAGTCGGGTATGAGTTTTCCGATCAGTGGTCGGTGGGTGCCCAGCTTATTCTGTCGCATTCCAAGCATAAAGTGGACGATCACGTAAAAGCAAAATGGACGGGTTTTGCCTTTGCGCCGTATGCTCGTTATTCTTTTTTCGAGAATAAAGCGGTTCGTTTCTTTGTTGACGGTTGTATTGGTGTATCATCACAGAAGTATAAGGGTGCCGATTCTGAGGCAGGTTTTGAACTGGGACTGAAACCTGGTTTGGCCCTTAAGGTGACAAATCATTTTAGTCTGATTGCCAAATATGGTTTCCTGGGTTATCGGGATGATTATATGCTGGATACTTCTGATGGCTACGGTTTCAATTTCAGCAGTGAAGACCTGTCGATAGGTTTCCATTATACGTTCTGATAGAGAGTGGCTTTCACTCAATAGTGGGTGTGCCAGGATGAAGAAAGCAGTTACTTCATCTTGGCGCACTTTTTCTGTATAACAGACGGTTCGTTTTTTTAGTTTGATATGATTGGTTCCCTCAAAAGACAGTCTTATATGTTTTTTTCTGTCAGTCGTCTCATACTGAATTCGCAACCGCAGTATTGTTGGTTGTAGAAGTCGTACTCGTGTAATAGCTGGTTGCGGCGTTCCTGCAGGCCGCCTTTGCGCCAGTTCTGTTCCCAGAAGAGGGTGCCGGGATAACGTGCGGCGGCACGTCGTCCGGCCTCATTGATTTGCTCCAGGCTCTTCCAGCGCGACGAGGCAAGGGTAGTCGTGAACAGGGTAAAGCCGTGCGTGGCGGCATAGCGTGCCGTCTCGGTGAGGCGCAGGGTGAAGCAACGCAGGCAGCGTGCTCCGCGTTCGGGTTCATCCTCCAGTCCTTGCATCAGACTTTTCCAATGCTCGTAATCGTAGTCCGCATCGACAAAATCGAGGCCCTGAGACGTAACAAAACGTATGGCTTCGTTCTTACGTACTTCGTATTCTTCCCGAGGATAGATGTTGGGGTTGCAGTAGAATACTGTAGGTCGTATATTGTTGGCCAGCATACATTCGATAATAGCCGACGAACAAGGAGCACAGCAGGAGTGCAGCAGTACGTGGTTTTCGCCGTTGGGTGGTAGGAGTTTGAGCATACGTGTGTGATGATTGCAATTAGGGTTTGAATATACAAGTATTAGTGTAGCAGAATAGAACTGTTCAGACGCAAATGATACGGATAACATGTTTTTTAGAGAGCTTTTCCCGTATAAATGTCACGCATATTCGGGAGGATAAAGTAACTCTATGTTATCTGTATCGTCTGCGTCTGAAAATGTATTCAGCTTCGGGCTTTTTTATTTATACAGCGTCTTCGCAATCCCCATTTCCAGTCCGCGAAGTTCAGCCAGTCCGCGCAGGCGGCCGATGCACGAGTAGCCGGGGTTGGTTTTCTTGCGCAGGTCGTCCACCATCTGGTGTCCGTGGTCAGGGCGCATGGCGATGGAGACACCGCGACGCTGTTGCAGTTCGAGGAAGGCTTTCATTACGCCGTACATGTCGACGTCGCCTTCCAAGTGGTTGGCTTCGTAGAAGTTGCCTTCGGCATCGCGCTTGGTGGAGCGCAGGTGTACGAAGTTGATGCGGTCGCCGAAGCGGGTCATCATGGCGGCGCAGTCGTTGGCGCTGCTCACACCTAAGGAACCGGTGCACAGGCAGAGTCCGTTGCTGGGATTGGGTACGGCGTCGATGAGTGCCTGGAAGTCTTCAGCGCAACTCATGATGCGCGGCAGGCCCAGGATAGACATAGGCGGGTCGTCGGGATGAATGACGAGCTTCACACCCACTTCGTCGGCTACGGGGCAGATCTCGCTCAGGAAGTAGATAAGGTTCTGGCGGAGACGTTCGGGGGTAATGTCTTTGTAGCGATCCAGTTCGTGCTGGAATTGTTCCAGCGTGAAGCTTTCTTCCGAGCCGGGCAGGCCAGCTATCATGTTGCGGACGAGTTTCTGCTTATCTTCTTCGGTCATCTGCTCGAAGCGAGCACGGGCTTTGGCCTTCTCTTCTTCGGTGTATTCGGCTTCGGCACCGGGGCGGTGCAGCAGGAAGAGATCGAAAGCTATGAAAGCGGCACGTTCGAAGCGCAGGGCGCGGCTGCCGTCGGGCAGTTCATAAGCCAGGTCGGTGCGTGTCCAGTCCAGCACGGGCATGAAATTGTAAGTGACGATGTTTACACCGCATTTTGCCAGGTTGCGCAGGCTTTCCTTGTAATTGTCGATGTACTTCTGATAGTCGCCTGTCTGCGTCTTGATGTGCTCATGAACGGGTACACTTTCGACAACAGACCACGTGAGACCTACTTCTTCGATCATCTGCTTGCGCTTCATGATTTCTTCTACAGTCCACACTTCGCCGTTGGGGATGTGGTGCAGGGCATTGACGATGCCGGTGGCTCCGGCCTGCTTGATATCCCATAGGCTGACAGGGTCGTTGGGACCGTACCAGCGCCAGGTTTGTTCGCAAAGTATCATAATGGGTATGTTTTTTATGTTGGAGGAGTTAAGGAGTCAAGAGTTAAGTAGTTAAGCCAAATGATAGGCTTTCAAAAAACAAAAGTATCGGCTTAACTCCTTAATTCCTGTCTCCTTAACTCCTAAGAAAATTTTACATAGCAAACACATTGAATCCACCGTCTACTACGGCTACGGTACCTGTTACGAAGCTGGAAGCGTCACTGATGAGGTACTGGATGGTACCGCACAGTTCTTCGGGGCGTCCCATACGGCCGAAAGGAGTCTGACGGATGACGTCTTGTCCGCGTTGCGTCCATGAGCCATCGGGGTTGGTCAGCAGGGTGCGATTCTGTTCGGTCAGGAAGAAGCCCGGAGCGATGGCGTTCACGCGGATGCCTTCGCCGAACTTCTTGGCCACTTCGGTAGCCATGAAGGCGGTGTAGTTAGAGATGCCAGCCTTGGCTGCAGCATAGCCTGCTACGCGGGTCATGGGGCGGAAGGCGGCCATACTGGAGAAGTTGACGATAGCTCCCTTCTTCTGTTCTACCATTGGTTTCAGGAATACCTGTGTGGGCAGTACAGTACCGGTCAGGTTCAGTTCGAGTACGCGTTGGAATTCTTCAATCTTCAGGTCAAAGAAAGTACCGTCGGGTGCGATGGTAGCTCCCGGCATGTTGCCTCCGGCAGCGTTCAGCAAAGCGTCTACCCGTCCGTAGGCTTTCAGGATGTCGGCCAGGTTTTGCTCTAATATTTCACGGTTCATCACGTCGGTGGTCAGGAACATGGCTTCGCCTCCGTTGGCTTTGATACCTTCTACAATGGCGTTTCCTACTTCGGCTTTACGTCCGAGGATAACAACTTTAGCGCCTTCTTCTGCCAAATGAGCGGCGATGGCTCTGCCCAGAATACCGGTTCCACCGGTGATGACTACTACTCTGTCTTTGATGTCGAATAAGTTTTTCATGATGAATTATGTTTTAATAATTAGTTAGAATCTGTTTCTTTTGTTCGGATGTCCTACTTCAACAACAAAGTTACACATTAATTTCATTACAAGTGTTGCACGTTTGTCTCAAATTCTTTCTTCCTGGTTTCATTCGTGCAAATTTCCGTCCGTTTTTATTCCTGTAAACAGCTTTTTTGAAGTACCAGCAGGCTTTCAGGACCCATGTTGAACAACAGGTCGACTATGCTGAGATTGGGCAGGAATCCCAGTTTTTCCTGAAATACCTGATAGTAGGAGCAGGGAGAGAAGGCATCGTCTTCCGTACGGAAATCTTTTTTGGGATGGATGCGTTCGCGGAAGTCGTCTTCGTTGGGACCGAACGAAGTGCGGTATTCGGAAGTACGTGTCAGGTCGGGTTGCAGGTCGATGAGCGAACAGATGAGGCGGCACAAGGCTTCGTTGAAGTCCATCAGGAACTCGTATTTCTTTTCGTAGAAGGGGCGGAAATCATCCTTGTAGTACTCGAAGAAGGGAGTATGATTGTAGGCCGATTCCAAGGCATTCCAGTGCAGGTGGCGCCAGTTGCCGTGGTCGGAGATGCGGATGTCGCGCATAAAGCATTTGGGCGTATCGGGCTTCACAATGGGTACTGTAAGTGCCAGCGGACCGTCGGGAGCAGCGATGGTGCAGCGGTTGCGGTAGGTTTGCTTCAGGTAATGGTCGTACTGCTCGATGAAGATTTTGTCATACGTCAGCAGTTTGACGTAATATTCTACAGGAGCCAGATAGGCGGAGGACAGAAATATTGTTTTCATTTTCGTAGAGAATGCTTTTAAATCGTATGGAGCGTATGTACGGAGTTAGTGAATCCGCTGTCCGATGCGTTCCCAGCGGTAACCGCTAAAAGGGCCGCTATCATCGCGTTTGGAGAACCATATCAGCGAGGCTTTGCCTATGATGTGGTCTTTGGGCACGAACCCGAAGAGGCGCGAGTCGGACAGGTTGACGGGATTGTTGGACACTACCCAGTAATAGTCTTTGGTGAAGTAGCAGTGCTGTGTGGGCTTGCCGTCGACGAAAAGGGTATCATTCCGGATTTCAGCCTGCCGGTGCTCGTGCATCACGAGCGTGTTGCACAGCAGGGTACGGTTCCAGGGATATACGCGCAGCACTTTGCCTTTGCCGGGTACAATCAACGGTTTCAGGGCACGGGCAGAGTCGGTCTGGTCCAGCGGTTCTATCCAAGGGCAGATGTTGAGCGACTGTTCCAGCAGATAGGCTTCGTAGCGGCTGAAGCTGCGTATGTTGTGCACAGAGTCCTGACCCAGTATCGGGCCGGGCTTGATGTTGAGCAACGGCAGCAGTGAGTCGAGCTGCTTTTCGCGGTTGCGCGGATAGGCATAGAGAAACTTCTGGTCGGGAGCATCCTGCTCGGACGATACGACGGAAAAGAGGGAGTCTATCAGCAGCGTGTCACCCGGCGTGCCGATGCAGCGGTTGATGAATACTTCGCGGCGGTCGGCTATGGGTTCCTTCAGATTGGCTGGATTGTTGAAGACGATGATGTCGTCTTTCCGTACGGGCTTGTCGCCCCAGCGGTGATAGCCCAGCCAGGCCATGAAAGGCAAGCGGAGGCCATAGCTCCATTTGTTCACCAGTATGCGTTCGCCTCGGTACAGTGAATTTTCCATGCCCGACGAGGGAATCAAGTAAGGAATGGCCACACAACCCCGGAGCAACACTACAACGAGTATTGTTCCTGCTATCAGGCCGATGGTTTTCCATACTTTCATGCTGCGGATGCTTTGTGTTAGGGTTGGAAGGGATGAAAGGACAGAACTGTCTTTACCGCCCTTTCATTCCCTTTCTGTATCATTCATCTTTTACGATCTTGAACAGTCTGTTCCAGCGGATTTTACCGTCAAACCAGCCACGGTCTTTGTCCAGCGACAGCCAGACGACGATGGGGCGACCTACTACGTGATCCTCGGGTACGAAGCCCCAGTAGCGGGAGTCAAGCGAGTTGTGACGGTTGTCGCCCATCATCCAGTAGTAATCCATCTGGAAGGTGTATGTATCCGTCTTCTGTCCGTTGATGTAGATGCCGTCAGCCCGGCGCTCCAGCTTGTTGCCTTCGTAGGCTTCGATGCATCGTTCGTACAGGGGCAGATTGTCGTCGGTCAGGGTGATGGTAGCACCTTTGGCAGGAATCCAGATGGGGCCGTAGTTGTCGCGGTCCCACTTCGTATAGAGATTCTGCGGGAACATGTCGCCCGAGTAAATGGCAGGCTCCTTGACGATGCGGCTGATCAGCTTCGTGTTTCCAGCCAGTGCGTCGTACATGGCTTGGGTGAGCGGCAGGTGATAGACCGGTGTCAGTCGGCCTTGTGCGTCGCGGCGGTCCAGTCCCATTTCCATCAGTCCCATTTCCCAGTTCAGGTCTTCGGTCATCAGCATCTGGTCGTCCTTGCTGATGCCCAAGTCGCGGAACATTTCATCGGGGATGTACGGTCCGGTGGTCTGCACGAAGTAGTTGAACTGCATGTCCTTGGGGTTCTTGATGGCTTGGCCGTCGATGCATACTTGTCCGTCTACGATTTGTAGGGTGTCGCCGGGCAGGCCTACACAGCGCTTCACGTAGTTCTCGCGGCGGTCGACGGGGCGCACTACGACTTTGCCGTACATCTGCGGGTTGGAGAGTATCTTGTTGCGTCCGGCGCTATAGTACAGGTCGTAGACGGCTCGCTGTTGCTGGCGTGTCAGGCTGTCCATGTCCACGTGCTTGGGATACAGGCTCTTGCCTTCGCGGTAGGCCAGGGCGTAGAAGTCTTCCATCTGATGGTTGAGTGCGACGGTATCGCCGGCGGGGAAGTTGAAGACAACGATGTCATTCAGTTTCACCTTGCCGAATCCCGGTACACGTTTGTACTTCCATTGCGGCCATTCGATGTACGACTTGCAGTTGAAGATGGGCAGCGTGTGTTGTGCCAGCGGCATGGAGAGCGGCGTGTTGGGCACACGGGGACCGTAGCTCATCTTGCTGACGTAGAGGAAGTCGCCCACGAGCAACGATTTCTCCAGCGAGGAAGACGGTATCTGATAGTTCTGGAAGATGTAGAGGTTGACGAAGTAGACGGCCACCAAGGCGAAGACGATGGCGTCCACCCAGCTCATGACGGTGCGTACGGTGGCGTTCTTCGACTTCTTCCACCATCCCCAGGGAATCTTCTTGCTGATGTAGACGTCGAAGATGAAGGGTACGACTATCACTCCCCACCAGCAGCTTACCCATATCAGGAAGGCCAGATAGAGCAGGGTGACAATACTGAATTTAATCCATTGTGAACGTGTAGCTTTTCTCATGACGATAGTTCTTGTTTATTTCAGAAACGGAAATAAGTCGCTCATCCCCAGGAAGCCTTCGTGTGTGGCGGTGTATTCGGCTGCCAGCACGGCGCCCAGGGCGAANNNCCAGCACGGCGCCCAGGGCGAAGCCACTGCGGTTTTTGGCATCGTGGGTGATGGTGATACTGTCTGCTTCGGAGTCGTAGCGGATGCTGTGGATGCCCGGTACTTCACCTTCGCGGATGGAGCTGACGGGCAGTTCGTCGTTGGCGCAGGCGGTAGTGCCTGTCACGGTGCCGTCGGGGGCCTGAAGCGTTCCTTTCACCCAGCGCGTTTTGCGGTCAAGGTTCTCCAGAATGCCTTCGGCCAAGGTGATGGCGGTGCCGCTGGGGGCATCGAGCTTGTGGACGTGGTGCGTTTCGCTCATGCTGACGTCATAGCCGGGGAACTGGTTCATGATTCGGGCCAGATACTTGTTGACGGCCGAGAAGATGGCTACGCCCAGACTGAAATTGCTCGACCAGAACAGTGTCTTGCCTCCTTCGGTGCAGAGGCGGCGTACTTCTTCGCCGTGCTCTTCGAGCCAGCCGGTACTGCCCGACACCAGTTTTACACCTGCCTCAAAAGCCTTCATGTAGTTGCCGTAGGCTGCTTTGGGATTGGTGAACTCGATGGCCACGTCGGCCGAGCGGAAGGCTTCGGACTGGAAGTCCTCCTGGTTGTCGATGTCGATGATGCAGACGATTTCGTGTCCGCGGCCGAGGGCAATCTTCTCAATCTCCTTGCCCATTTTTCCATAACCGATAAGTGCTATTTTCATTGTTTTTGCTCTTTTGTTTAGTGTATGTCTCTCTAATTCCCGACAAACATTATTATTAAATGTCGCAAAGATAGGATTTTTCTTACACAAACCGTTACAATTAACTTCTTGTTAACAATGCCGGTGCGGAAGCCGTTGTAAGGAGCTGTTCGCCGGCAGGTATGCTGCCGGTTGCACAGCCAAGGAAGGTTTGCAGGAGTTTTCCCGGTATTCTCCTTTCGTCTCATAAGGGGAGAATAGTTTTCTCACAGTCATGAGAATAATCTTCTCATAACTATGAGAACGGTCTTCTCATAAGCATGAGAATTGTTTTCTCATACTAATGAGAATATTGCTGTCCTATGGGGAAACCGTACAGCGGCTTTTGGGAGTTTGTGCTTTGTCCTTACTTCGCGTAGTTGCGTCGGATGACGGTGCCTTCGTATGTGTTTTTCCCCGTTTGGAACAAATCCTCATCGTCGAAAGGACGCAACTTGTACCACATTGTGAAGTCGGCAGTGCTGCACACCAATGTGATGATGCCGAAGACGTAGGCTGTGGCATTGCCGGTGCAGAAGCCGTGCAGCATGGGCAGCACGCCCAGCAGGATACCTGGCAGGAGCAGCAACAGGCGGTAATGCTTCAGGGGAACAGCTCGGGAGGGATAGAATCCTGCTGATTTCCAGTCGCAGTGCCAGCGGATGCCTTTCAAACTGCGTCCGCTGATGAAGTACGTCACCAGACTGCCGGCCAGGATGTAAAGGGCAAATATGATGAGCAGCAGTCCGAAGATACCTCTTCCCCAGTGCTGCCCGATGTAGTGGCCCAGGTTGTAAACGGAGAACTCTTCCCAGATGAAGATGTAGAGAACTGAGCTGGCGAACATGACCAGCAGGTAGAACACGATGACGTAAATGCTGATTCGTCCCGGGTTGATTTTCACTTCTATGCCGTTCGGTTGCGAGGCGGGGTTCGGATTGGGTTGTACTGTTGTTTCCATAAAGCGTGAATGATAGGATTCAATAAAAGATGGCCATATATTTTCCGATATAGTAGCCCGCCGCGAAGCAGACGATGAAGCTGGCCAGCCCTACGGCTGCTAGGATGAAGATTTTTTTGACGGGTTCGTTACCTGTCAGCGACTCCGCTTCTTTCGCGAGGAAGCGGGTCATGTGGCTCTTGAAAGTTGTTTTCATTGTGATATTCGTTTCTGGTTGACGTTGCAAAGATAAGTCCTCCTTGGTAAACGGAAGGTTAACGTTACGTTATCTTTACGTTAACAGTTGGAAGGAAAGGAAAAAGAAACTACTTTTGTCAATGGTTAATGATTAATGGTAAATGGTCAATAAGCGAGGCTGTACCAAGTATGGCCTGTTGTTTACCGCTAACCATTTACCATTAACCATTCATCATTAACCATTAAAAAAGATGTCCAAGTCCTTCTACATCCTCCTCACCCTTGTTGCCGCTGCCGTAGCTGTCTTCTTTCTCGGCCGCTGGACGGGTATGAGCCTGGGACTCAACAGCCAGCGTGTGATGCGCACTGTTCACGAAGCCTGGTGCCGCGCCGACGACCGTCACGCCCTTTGCCCCGAGGCCGGACTGGACTCCCTCTTCCATCAGCAACTGCGTGAAGACGGATTGCGTCGCCTCCGTTTCCGACTGGACACGGTGCCGCTGGCGGGCGACTCGACCGTGGTGTTTCGCTCTGCCTTGCATTACTTCGTCGATTACGAACGGGAGCTGGAGCACCGGCGTACGTTCGTCATTCCGATAGACAGTCTGCACGGGGTGCGTGCGCAGCTTCTTAACCTTCGTGCCGAGACCGTCGGTGCACAGCTTTATTATCTGTTGGGTACGGTGGTGGGCTTCTTGCTGTTGGCTTATGGCATTGCCAAACAGGTAGACACCATCCGTCGTCAGGACAAGCTGTCGCAGATGCGCGAGGACTTCTCCTACGCCATGGTGCACGACATGAAGACGCCTATCAGCACTATTCTGATGGCGGCGAGGAATCTGCGCAGTGGTCGCCTGGACGCCAAGCCCGAACGCAAGCGCGAGCACTTCGAACTGCTGGAGAAAGAAGGGTTGCACTTGCTTGACCTGACCAACCGCGTACTGACCCTTTCGAAGATGGAGCATCACCAGCTGTTGCTCGACAAGGACTGGCATCTCCTGCGCCCCATGGTGGACGAACTGATACAGGTGTTCGAGGCCAAGGCGGCGAAGCCCGTCACCTTCAGCACCGACCTTCAGGCCGAAGCGGTCTATGCCGACATGGAGTTTCTGAAGGAAGCCCTTTCCAACCTGATAGACAACGCCCTGAAATACTCCAAAGACACGGTAGAAGTACGCATTGCTTCGCGTCAGGAGGCTGGTTACATTCGCATCAGTGTTCGCGACAACGGCATTGGCATCCCTCTTTCG
>NZ_FR883029.1:0-3608 GCF_000435115.1 Bacteroides sp. CAG:633
AAGGGGATACCCTAAAATTGGAAGTTTACTAAACTCTAAGCCGATACCCCATAATCAAAACAACATTAGATAAATATTCGCTTACTTTAGGCTTACACTAAATACATAAGTATCAGAATATTAAATCTATATCGGTATGGCGCAAGCTGCAATAGAGGAAGCATAAGCAATTTAAATAATATCAGATTTAGGCTGTAACAAACTGTTTATCAGGTGTTACAGCCTATTTTTTTAAGAATTAGACTATATTTCTTCCAGACCTATGGATCTAAAATATTTATATGTGCCGTCATAAAACTCAGGAAGTCTTGTCGTGTCTTCAGGAAATCCGCCAGAAATATAATTATGGTTACCTTCCGGAACACAAATAACCATACCAATACGAGCACGTGTTAGTAACACCCGATAAGTATTCAACATATACTTTCTTCGTTCAAGGCTACTTTCTGTTTTCCCTGTTTCTTCACGCCAAGCTGTCTTTCCATTGAAATTGTAAAACTTCCATTTCATATTATCACATCTCACATCAGCATCCCATAAAACACAAGTATAATCCAATTCCAATCCTTGAACTTGAATTTCTGTTGCCGCATCTTCGAGATAGTTTGATGAACGAACATCATCCCTATCCTCCAAAAACCAATGAACAGCATTTTCATCTCCTTGCTCAAGTACATGAATAGCCAATGGTTTAAAACGCGCTGCAGCTTTGCTAACAAGTACGCCAGCTTTTTGCGAACCTCTTGTTTTACTACGCAACCAAGCCCTAGCTTTGTCCATGTCTCTCGTTAATACAATTGGGTAATGTTTTCTAATTTTCTCATACCACATTGAAGCATCAGGATTGAATGAAAGTAAAGAATGTACAAAAGCAGAAAGGCTTTCTGCTCTAAACGAACGAAGACTAACACCAAGATGGAGATTTGATGAATATGTAACTTTATCATTGTTAGCTAATAACTCATTAACCCTACCATCAGCATATTCCTTTTCGGTAAGCTTATCGGATATATATATCTTCCAATGTGAAAATCTCTCATTAAGAGCCTTTATCCATTCTGAGATTCCTGCTTCTCCAGTATTAATTTCCTGACCACCACCTATTAAACATATTATTGTTGCCCAATCTTCTCTTTGATCGAGCGACCAGATTAAGAAAGCGGCTTCAGAAAGTGGAAAATCCTTTATTTTTAGTTTGTTGCCATAAGTCCCGCCTCGTTTAAGATAATCAGAGAGTCTCTTATGCGTCCATGAACGTTGTGCTTCATCAAAAATAGCAACATGCTCAACTTCTCCATAACCGGCTTTAGAAAGTTTTATTGCTTTCTCAGGATCAATTTCAAGAATCCCATTACGAATAGGATTCTTTATTTTAGCCAACATATTATCTCTATATCGATGTATAATTTGTATGAACTTACCCACTTCTCTCCTTGAATCAGAGAGATTTTTTCTTTCGCCACGTTCTCTACACTTTCTTTGATTATCGATAGCCAATGCCTCTGTAAGGACAGCAACTAATGGACCATTACCAGATAGATAGACAGCTCCCTCATCTTCTATAAATTCATTTCCATCCTGATAGGATTGCTTTACTGCCACATCCAAACCAACAAGAGTTTTCCCCGCACCAGGCACACCAGTAACAAAGCAAATACTTTTTTGTCTATTATCCCGACTTTCTCTTATTACACTGAGTATATATTCTATTGTCTTATCTGTTGATACTTTGTCTGCTTCATGTCTTGTAATATCTTCTACGCTATGGTTTTCGTAAAGTTTCTTAGCAGCCTCAATAATGGTTGGCGTTGGAGAATAGGGGCTTATAATCCAATCAGCACCTAGACTTGGATCTTCATTCAGCGCACCTGAATGTATAAAAATATTTGAAATAAGCTGCTGTAATCCAGTAACGCCTGTTACTAATGGATTGTATATAGAATCATCATAGACTGAAGAAACAAAAACATTCGAACTTGTATCTAATTTAGTTGGAACTAAAATAGGAACAATGGTTCTATTCTGACTCAATAGATGAAAGTTTTTCAAATCCAAAGCATAGTCCAAAACCTGTTCGATGTTAGATTGAAGTACATTCTTTTCTCCAATCTTAAATTCAATACAAAAGATCAATCCTCTAAGTAAAAGAACTACATCAATTCGTTTTCCTAATCTAGGAATATCATACTCAAATATCACATGCCCATTTTCATCTCTCCACAACAACAAAACATTCTGCATAATTTCTATCTCACTTAACCATGCTTCATTTGTGGTTGTAATAGAACAACCATGATAATTGCTGATAAATGTTCCTAATAGTGCCTTTGGAGACATCTTACAGAAATCCTGAATAGTAGAATGAAATAGGCAACGTAGCATAATGGTCTTAACGGTATTGATTTGAGTTTATTAAAGTATTCGAATTGCAAAAATAATAAATATATCTATTATTTAGATAATCAGAAGTTTAGATATATGTAGCACCATAATTTACCGTCTCTTTACTCATCAGTCTTCCAACAAGCATATCTACATTCGTATAAGGATTGAGTTTAAGAATCGGCGCATCGTTTTTTTAAATATTTTCTGTTCTCAACCAGCATGCATTGATCATACCTTCAAGTAATTTGTCCTTAACCAACGGGAAAGGAGAAACAGATATTTTACTTTTCCATCCAATATCCGTGTTTGCATAAAATATTAAGCTGCGGAATTGTACGCAAAAAATCCTTGTTGTCACCATAAAACAAGTCACACAGGTCTATAAAAAATAATAACAACCCAGTCTCATCACTTTCGCACACTATTCTTATAATATATTTACTATGACGTTTATTTAAAATCCCCCCTTCTTTTAACCCATTAATCCACCGATTTCAAATCAATCAGCCATCTCCTTCAAATGCTTGAAGTGCTGTATGACTTTTATATAATCGCGATCAGAACAAGCATTGAATTTATTCCATAAGTCACCCATAATCACAGCGCCGCCAAATCCGAAATCTTTTATTTCCAGAATGTTATCAGGATTAATACCACCAAAAGCCATTACTTTACTATCTATAATCTTTTCCTTTGCAGCCAACCGAAGTTCTTCGGCTGTAAAGGCGGATGCTACATCAGCTTTGGTTATACAATCGAATATAGGACTCAAGAACACATAGTCATAAAAATGTTTCTTGTTTTTCAGTTCTTCGATGGAATGACAGGTACAACTGACATTGCCAGCATAGTCGTGAGGCTCCTGAGGATTGCGCGCATTCAAATGAATGCCTGACAAGTTAAATTCATTCTGCAAATAGAAATGCTCGTGAGTCACAATGCGCTTATGATATTTTTCAGGAATCAGAGTAAGCAAGCGCTCGGAATACATAGCGGGGGTTGCAGGTTTCCGCAAATGCAGAATATCCAGCCCTTCTTCAAAAAGAGCTGTAATTATTTGATCTTCTTCTACAAAAAATGTAGGTGGTGTTACAACAATAAGTTTCATATTTACTTGTTTGCTGAAATGTTAAGTTTAGCAAAGTTAGCAAATTCTTATCTATCAGACAATCTTTTGCCTATGGTATATTTAGATGTAAACTTCCAATTTTAGGGTATCCCCT
>NZ_FR883030.1:0-8667 GCF_000435115.1 Bacteroides sp. CAG:633
AAGAACGGCTGGGGGCTGAACTACGGTGCAGTCTACACCACGAGCGTGGACCATTCATACCAGACGTATGAGAATGAAGAATTACAAATGAAGAATGAAGAATCAGTTTTGCCGAACGACGTCAAGTCACGCCGACGTGAGCAGACGCTCAATCTGTATGCTGGTTTCAGCAAATCCTTCGGACAGAAACTGATGACCGATTTCTCACTGGCCGTGGAGCGCTACAAGACACCCGTATGGGACGAGTGGGACGTCTATCCCGTCCTCAATCTGACTTATTTGCCTGCTGACGGACACATCCTCCAGCTTAACTTCAGCAGCGACAAGAGCTATCCCGACTATTGGGCGGTGCAGGACGTCATCTCGTATTTGGGTGGCGGCTACAGCGAGATACACGGTAACCCGTTGCTGAAGCCCGCCATCGACTATTCCACTTCGCTGACCTACATCCTGAAGTCGAAGTACGTCTTCCGTGCCTGGTTTAACCACACTAAGGACCGTGCCGTGCAGACGCTTTACCAGTCGCCCGACGAACTGCTGGAACTATACAAGTACTTGAACTTTGACTTTGAGCAACAAGCGGGCCTGCAAGCCTCCATACCCTTCAAAGCCGGACAGTGGCTCAACTCGCGCCTTACCCTTATAGGCCTTTGGATGCGCCAGAAAGACAGCGACTTCTACGACCTTCCCTTCGACCGCCATCGTCTGTTAGGCATCGCCGTACTGAACAACACTTTCACCCTGAGTCGCAAACCCGACATCCGCCTGACCATCGATGGACGTCTGCAAGGTCGCGCCATACAGGGTATTTATGACATCCCTACCTGTGGCGACCTTTCGGCCACGCTGCGCTATACCTTTCTCGGCGGCAATGCCGTGCTCACCGCTTGGTGTCGCGACATCCTCCAGACTTCGATGCCCTGTCCGCAGATACGCTACGAGCACCAATGGGTGACAAACGAGTACTCTAGTTTCCGCAGTGTCGGCCTTTCCTTCGCCTGGAAGTTCGGCGGCTACAAGGAGAAGAAGCGCGAGGCGGTGGATACGTCGCGGTTCAAATAGGAAAGACGAGGAGGAGATAAAAGGGAGAAGATTGTACTCATGGAAGAATTTCAAATGAAAGAATAATATGAAGAAAACAACATTGCTAAGTTTATGCTTTGCCTGCCTGTTGGGTTTGCCGCTCCGGGCAGAAGTAGTGCCGACAGACACCGTACCCTTTGAACTGGGTGCCGACAAACGTTTGTATGTGACAGTTTATATCAACGGACAGGATGACCGTCCCCTGCGCTTTCTGCTGGATACGGGAGCGACGGATGTGGTGCTCAATTCCAATTCGCCGCGCACCGAAGGGCTGGCTTCCTTTACGGAAAGTGTGGAGAACAATAGTGCCAATTCGGTGGAAACCATTCCTTCCACAGAGCCCTCGCAGGTGGTGAGGATGGGTAGCCGGGCCATTTCCGGCTTGAAACTGATAGCTATTCCTTATCCGCCCGATGCCTGGGACGGTGTGCTGGGGCTGTCTTATCTGAGGAACTTTGATGTCCGTATCGATTATCGGCGGAAATCCATCTTCCTGTATGAATTGGGTGACGGGCAGAAAGCGGCATCGGACAAGGCTGTCAGGCTGAAGATGGATTATCGTCTGGGAGTGCCGGTCGTTCCGGTCGGCGTACGTGTCGGCGGAGTGGATTATCTGGTGTCGGTAGAGGTGGATACCGGTTCCGACCGTGTGTTCGATCTCAATACACCTTTCGTCCATCGCAACGGCCTGCTGGACACACAGAAACCATTTGCCATCTCGCGCATAGCCGGTACGGTGAAGGACGGTGGTGAACTTCAGAATGTGTACTTCGATTCGGTAACACTGGGAGATGCACTGACTTTGCCTCGCATACCCGGTGCCTTTTCTACAGTGACGGCAGGGGTGCAGGCCAGTGACGCGATGGACGGCGTGTTGGGCAACAACTTCCTGCAACGTTTCAACCAGCTCTATGACTTCAAGAACGATTTCCTTTATTTGGAGGTGAACGACCGGCTTTACACTCCTTTCTATGACTTTCTGGTTCGTTGAACAGGAAGTTCATATCATTGTAACGCTTTGTACATACCCCTGACACATCTTGTGTTCATCTTTGTATCAAGAAAAACAACAAGCTGAACAATGATGCGTTTACGTACATTTTATTCTACCATTGTGTTGTCCGACATTCATCTGGGGACATCACATTCCAAAACAACCGAAGTGACTAACTTTCTGAAATCGGTGAACTGCCGCCGTCTGATATTGGATGGAGACATTATCGACGGATGGGCTTTACGCAAGGGGGGCACCCGCAAGTGGCAGGCACGCCATACGGAGTTCTTCAAAGTTATCATGAAGATGATGGAGAAACAGGGAACGGAGGTTATTTATGTGCGGGGCAACCACGATGACTTTCTGGACAGTCTGGTGCCCTTTACCTTCTACAACATCCGCATTGTAAAGGACTTCATTCACGAAAGTCACGGCAAGCGTTACTACGTGACGCATGGCGACATCTTCGATACCGTTACTACAAACATGAAGTGGCTGGCACAGTTGGGCGACTTGGGCTATACCTTCCTGCTGTGGCTGAACAAAATCTACAACAACTATCGTACGCGTCACGGTCAGCCTTACTATTCGCTCTCACAAGCCATCAAGCAGAAGGTAAAGACTGCTGTTTCCTACATTTCCGACTTCGAACAGGAGTTGGTGAAATTTGCCCGTGCCCGCAAGTGCGACGGAGTAATATGCGGACACATTCATCATCCGGCCGATACGTGGTACGATGATATCCATTACCTCAACTCGGGCGACTGGGTAGAGACTATGTCTGCCTTGGCTGAAGACGAAGACGGCAACTGGACGGTCATCCGCTATGGAGAGTTACAGATGGAGCAAACCGGGAATCCGGTTCATCAGATTGCTTCCTGATTCTTCAGTATCTTCATCGCTACATCCATATATCGTGTGATATCGGTTGTTATTTCTCGGTCGTATACATCACAACGTTTACGTCCCAGACGTACGACGATGGCATCCATCTCGGGGATGGCGATGATGTACTGTCCCAACATGCCGCGCAGGTAGGGGCAACGCATGCCTTGATAATCCATGATCCATGTCTGGAAGCCATAATAGCTGAGTGTATCTTTACCCCATTGGTCTTTCAAGTACGAGGCAGGACGCATCAGTTCGTTCATGTAGGCTTCCGATACCAATTGGCGGCCTTGCCAGTTACCATGATGCAGTAACAGGCGGGCAAAGCGGGCTACATCGCGTGCCGTGGTGTGGAAGCAGCAGAAGGCTTTCTCGTCACCGTCTTTCTTGTCCAGCAGCCAGTAGGCATCCCGTTCGGCTTGCATGGGCTTCCAAAGTTTTTCTTCTGCATAGTCACTCAATGTCTGCCCAGTGGCGGCTTCGATAACGAAGGCCAACAGCTGTGTCTCCCCGCTACGGTAGGAGTATTGCACACCGGGTTTATCAATCACTTCCAGGCCGGTTACCAAGTCGTACAAGTCGTTGCCGTAGTAGCCGTGTGTGGTGACGGAGAAAAGCGAAGCATAGGCTTCGTCCCACGCCATGCCGCCACTCATGGTAAGCAGGTGACGCAGAGTGACGTCGGCCTGCATTCCTTTCGTATAGGCAGGAATGTAGCGCGACACGGGATCATCCAGACTGTGTATCTTTCCTTCGTCGAGGGCAATACCGGTCAGCAGTCCTACGATGGTTTTCGTGGCAGAATAGATGTTCGAAGTCAGCGTGTCGTTCCAACCGTCGCGATAGCTTTCAAAGACGATGCTGTCGTGATGGATGACGAGGAAGGATACGGTATGCAGACTGTCCAGATAGTGCGCATCATTCTCCGTCAGCCGGTAGCGGTTATAGTCGGAAGAGAGGGGCCAGTGCCATACGTCATTGGGATTGTGGTGTACCGTATGGCGGTGGAAGGTTTCCAGATCATCGATGACGGGCATCCAATGGATGAGTGCCTGACGGGCATAGTAGGGTAGAGAGGCATAGACGATGGCGAGCACTGCTACCAAAGCGATGAGCACGCGGAGGGTGGTTTCCTTTTTTGTTTTCATAGGTTTACTTTTTGTTCTGGATACTCAGGCAATATTCCGATGGCGTCATTCCTGTTTGTTTTTTGAACATCCGACTCAGATGCTGGGAATATTCAAATCCTAAACTGTATGCTACTTGGGTAACTCCTGTTCCACCAGCAAGCAGATTTTTCGCTTCTTGAATAATATACTGACGGATATGATTGCTTGCCGTATCTCCAGTTGTCTTTTTTATGAGATCGCCAAAATAGTTGGACGACATGCAAAGTTTGTCTGCAAAATACTGAACTGTGGGCAGTCCGAACGATAATTGTAAGTTCTCATCGAAATAATTCCGCAACAGATTCTCGAACTTGATGAGTATATCCGAATTTTCCAGTTTCCGTGTCATAAATTGTCGGTTATAGAACCGTTGGCAAAAATTCAGTATCAGTTCAATGTATCCGACAATGATTGCATCTTGGACGGCATCATGCTTGCGCTCGATTTCCTTATGGGTCTGTTGCATTAGTGTGATGAATAAATCGTGTTCTTCGTCTGTCATGTGCAAGGCTTCGTTGACGCGATAGTCGAAAAACGAATATTCCTTGATTTTCTTTTCCAAATGCGTTCCGTGTAGTAGGTCTGGGTGAAATAGCAAGGCCCATCCTGTCAGATTGACTTCTTCACCGTTATCTTCTTTGCCACCTATCTGGCCGGGAGCTACACAAATGAGTGTCCCTTTATGGTAATCGTATTTCCCACGTCCGTATGCTAAGTCTATTTCTGATTCGTCGTGCAAAAATATTCCATAAACTCCATAGTTATTCAGGCAATGGCGTACAGGCGAAACTTCTGCAAAGTCTATAACGTTGACACATGGATGAAAGTCTGTAGCTCCGACATAGCGGCTGTAATCACTTACGTTTTTTACTTTCAGTATCTTACTCATGAAGTTTATACTAATTTGATGTTCAATCACAAAGATACGTCTTTCTTGTTAGAGAGAGAAGTAAAAAACGGGTTTATATCAGTGAAATGGATACAAACATCCCACTTATTGTCACTTTTGTCTTGTGAGTGCTTTCTAATTTTGCATTAAAATAATGATATACAATTATGAAAAGAAGAGATTTTTTGAAAATGACATCCATATCGACTCTGTTGGCAGCAGGAGAATGGATGGGACTGTCTAACGTATTTGCACAATTTCCATCGAAGTCGGTAAGCGGATATTCAAATGGTGGTTATCAGTCGGACAGTAGCATGGAGCATAGAAAGCTGAAAGGTTTGGATGTTTCTGCTATCGGGCTTGGTTGTTTGCCGATGGTAGGTTATTATGGTGGAAAGTTTGACAAGCGTGACATGATTGCCTTGATACGTCGGGCATATGATAAAGGAGTAACTTTTTTCGATACGGCAGAAGTGTATGGGCCTTATACCAGTGAGGAGTGGGTTGGTGAAGCACTGGCTCCGTTTCGGAAGGAGGTTAAGATCGCCACAAAGTTCGGATTCGGTGTTGAAGAAAGGCAACCGACTGCACTTAATAGTCATCCCGATCATATCCGCCGTGCAGTGGAGGGATCGTTAAAACGTTTGCGTACGGATCATGTTGACTTGTTGTACCAACATCGTGTCGATCCGAATGTACCGATGGAAGAAGTTGCAGGTGTAGTAAAAGATTTGATACAGGAAGGAAAAGTGTTGCATTGGGGAATGTCCGAAGCGAGTGCTTTTTCTATTCGACGTGCTCATGCAATATGTCCTGTTTCGGTTGTGCAAAGTGAATATGCCATTTGGTGGCGCGAACCTGAAACAAAAATATTTCCTACACTCGAAGAGCTTGGCATCGGTTTTGTTTCCTATTGTCCGTTAGGACGTGCATTTCTTACTGGTACGATTGATGAAAACAGCCGGTTCAAACAGGGAGATCGGCGGTGGAATTTGCCACGATTTACTCCCGAGGCTTTGAAACATAATATGCCACTTGTGGCACTTGTCCGTAAATGGGCGCAACGTAAAGGATTGACACCTGCTCAGTTCGCACTTGTTTGGATACTTTCGCGTAAGCCATGGATTGTTCCGATACCGGGAACTACCCATCCCGGTCACTTGGATGACTTCCTTGGTGCAGGAATCATTCGTCTGTCGGCTTGGGAAATGGAGGAATTCGATAAAGAATATGCCCAAATTGATCTGATGGGGCATCGTGCCGATCCGTTTACTGAAAGTCAAATTGATAAATAAGAATAAGCAATGGATTATGTAACATTGAATAATGGTGTACAGATGCCGATGCAGGGATTCGGAGTTTTTCAGGTGTCAGATGCATTTATGTGCGAACAGGCTGTTTCCGATGCCATTAAGGTCGGTTACCGGCTTATTGATACGGCATCTGTGTATGGGAACGAACGGGCTGTTGGTGCTGCTGTTCAAAAAAGTGGTATTCCGCGGCAGAATTTATTCATTACAACCAAAGCATGGATATCAGAAATGGGATACAAGCAAACCATGCAAGCTTTTAAAGATTCGCTTATCCGTTTAGGAATGGACTATATTGATCTTTATCTGATTCATATGCCTTTTAATGACTATTATGGAGCATGGAGGGCCATGGAGGAACTCTATGCGTCAGGACATGTACGTGCTATTGGAGTTTGTAATTTCGAGCCGGATCGCTTAATAGACTTATGTTTGAATGTAAAAACTGTTCCGGCCGTTAACCAGATTGAAGTACATCCTTATACCCAACAGATAGAAGCAATGAAAATTATGCAATCACTTGGCGTACAGATGGAGGCATGGGGCCCTTTGGCTGAGGGTATGAACGGATTGTTCACAAACCCTCTTTTAACCGCTATTGGCCACAAGTATGGCAAATCGGCAGCACAAGTTGTGTTGCGCTGGCATCAGCAGCGTGGGACAGTTGCTATTCCGAAGTCGGTTCACAAAGAACGCATAGAAGAGAATTTTGCCATCAATGATTTCGTATTGAGTCAGGAAGATATGGAGACCATTGCTACGATGGATACTGCTCATCCTACAATTCTTGATTTACATGCTCCGACAGAAATTGAACGTTTGTATCATATCAAACCTATAGGTTGAAAATGTTGGTATAATTATTATAAATGTCTGTATTATAATCAATAGTTGTACGGAAACAGCAGCGTAAATACACTCCCTTCACCGGGACAGGAACGGACGTCGATACTGCCACTGTGCTGGTGCATAATCTGCCGGGCCAGCGTGAGGCCGATGCCCGAACCTCCGGGCTTGGTAGTGAAGAAGGGGACGAAGATACGTTCCTGCACTTCGGGTTCGATGCCTGTACCATCGTCTGTCACGCGAAGAAAGATACGGCCGGTAGAGGTGACACCTGCCGATAGGGTGATACATTTGGCATCGTTCTCGCGGGCATTTTTGATCAGATTGATAAGTACCTGTTCCACCTGTCCTTTGTCGGCCAAGAGGCGGAGTGAGGCAGGAGGTGGCATGAGACGCAAATCGTTCTTATCGGTCTGCATGAATCGGAGGACGTCTTCCAACAGTGTGGCAGCGTCAAGAGGCTGCAGCAGGGGCGAGGGCAGGTGTGATACTTCCCGATAACTGCCTACGAAGCGGGTCAACGCATTCCCTCGTCGGGCAATGGTGGCAAGCATCTGTCGCATGTCTTCCTTGTCTTGTTCGTTGCCTTCCAGTCCGTCTACTTGCTTGCCCAACAATTCGGCTAAGGAGACAATGGGGGTGACGGAGTTCATGATTTCGTGGGTCAGTACCCGTATCAGTTTCTGCCAGGCCAATGTCTCTTGGGTATCCAGTGCCGAATGGATATTCTTCAGGCTGGCAATGACCAGCTTTCGTCCTTGCAGGATGAATTCCATACCCGACAAGGCCAGTTGCGTTCCTTCTTCCTGTTGGTGAACCTGTATTACGTGCAGTGAACCGGGACGCAAGTCACGTAGCAGGCGGGGCAGATCGGGATGGAAAAGGCGTAAATCATCTACAGTCTTGGGGGCTTTCAATATCCAGGTTTCTGCTTGCAGTTCGTTTACGGCTGTGGCCAGCAGACGTGTAGCGGCCTCGTTCTTCCATTCGATGCTGCCTTGTGGCGTATAGACCAGTATGGCGGTGTCAATGTGGTTGGCCAGTGCCTGAAAGTAAAGCAGGCGCCCTTCCTTGCGTTGCAGGTTGGTGCGGTAGTGTTCCAGTGCATCCTGCATGCTGTCCAACAGTTCGGGTGGCAGGCCGCGATGACCGCTTGTCTGGTTGCTGCCGAAGGCTTCGGGAAATTCGGAGTAGCGCACCGACTGAATGAACTGCTCCATGAGGCGTGACGTACGCTTCATATACTGGCAGACAGCCCAGGCAATGCCCAGTGTCAGCAGGGCGGCCAGACACATGTTGATATAGAAACCGTGTACTGCCATCCAGGCTGTAAGGAGGCACGAGGCCAGCAGGGCGGCGGTAAGCAGCAAGGGGGTACGGGTCCAGTGGGTTTTCATATTATTGTTTTTTAGGAGTTGACAAGTTGACGAGTTGACAAGTTAACAAGACTACAAGGCGGTTTCTAAAGACTCGTCAACTTGTTCCCTT
>NZ_FR883031.1:0-21094 GCF_000435115.1 Bacteroides sp. CAG:633
TTAAAAGCGTACCATCAGTTCCAGCACCACTTTGTCTTGTTCGGACTCTTTGGCGATGCTGTGCTTGGCGTAGAAGTATTTTTCGAAGTTCAGTCGCAGGTCGGTACGGAAGGCCTTGCTGAGGCTGAAGGTGATACCGCCGGTCAGACGTTGGCGCTTGTAGTCGGTGGTAACCAGGGCGCCGGTAGTCTCGTCGGTGGTTTTGGCGTCGCTTTGGTCGGTCATCATGTCGTAGCGTGCCAGGAAGGACATCTTGGTGAAGGGGCCGTTTTTCAGCGGAAGGTCGTAGTTGATAAAGGCATCTACCGACTGCACATCGTCAAAGGCATTCTTCGAGTAGGTTTTGTACAGGTACTCGCCTTCGATGTGGAAGCGTCCGGACTCGTAGTACGCGCCGATGTCGTACGATTGCATCCGGATGTCCTCCGGCTGGATGGCCTGTACGCTCAGTGTCAGGTTCAGGCCTTTGGTCAGGAACATTTCGGCCTTGGCCGAGTAGTTCACTTCCTTGTGCCACACTTTCTGGTTGGTCAGTCCCGAACCGTTGTACAGGCCGGCCTCGATGCTGACGGGCATGTCGGTAGGCAACTTGTAACCTAACGTCAGACCGACGTCGCGCACGTTTCCCACCTGCTTGGCGATGAACGAACGGTTGGCAAAGTATTGCTGGTGGGGCGAGCGGTGGGCATCGATGGTGAAAGGCACACGCATCTGTCCGGCCGTCACGGTCAGCCCCTTGAGCGGGAAGATTCGGGCATAGGCATCCAGCATTTTGATTTCTCCTTCATCGGACAGGTCTATCTCGGCTTTGTAGGCCACGCTGGGCAGGATGTTGCCTGTCAGGCTGATACGGGCATTGCGTACCTCGAAGCGTCCGGCCCCCATTTCGGTCTGGTATTCGTATTTCGAGCGGATGGTACCGTGTACTTCGGGCAGGTAGTCTTTGCCTTCTAATTTTTCCTTATCGATTTTCTTTCCGTCTTCGTTGATGGCTTTTCCCTGAGCCTGGGTGGCCAGTGGCAGCAGGGCTATGAGCAGCAGCAGGAGGTTTTTCTTCATTGTTTCTTGTTGTCTGTTGGTTTTCGGCGGCAAAGGTCGGAAACAGGTGTTATGCCCGTGTGTCATACTTGTTTCATTTGTGTTACACGGCCCGGCTTCCGTTGTCGGTGGGCAGCCGTTCCCCCGATGTCATAAAAAGGAATAAACGCTGTGCAGTTTCCTGGAAAACACGTATTTTTGCATTTCGAACTTTAAGGTCCGGCCTTGCGGGCAGAAGCATAGCAGACGGCCGGAAGATGGGAAACTACAGGCGGAAGTCCTTTTTCTGCACCGTGACTGAACATACGGGGCAGGTATTTCATTATTGATGTACTGTTTACACAGATTTGTTTCAAGAATATAGGACTAACGCATGCAATTTTATGATGGATAGAAGTATGGACGGAACGCAGAAGAAAGTGCTGGTAGGCATGAGCGGAGGCATCGACAGTACCGCCACCTGCCTGATGTTGAAAGAACAGGGTTATGACATAGTAGGCCTGACCATGTGGGTATGGGGCGACGAACCGGTAGAGGCCCGTCGGCTGGCCGAAAGTATGGGCATCGAGCATCACGTGGCCGACGAGCGCGAATCTTTCCGGCAGATCATCGTGCAGAACTTTATCGACGAATACCGTCAGGGACGTACGCCGAACCCTTGCGTGATGTGCAATCCCCTGTTCAAGTTCCGCATCCTTACGGAGTGGGCCGACCGTCTGGGGTGCGCTTACATAGCCACGGGGCACTATACCCGGTTGGAAGAACGCAACGGAAAGATATACATCGTGGCGGGCGACGACGACAAGAAAGATCAGTCTTACTTCCTCTGGCGGTTAGGGCAGGACGTGTTGCGCCGCTGCATCTTCCCCTTGGGCGAATATACCAAATTGAAGGTGCGCGATTATCTGCGCGACAAGGGCTATACGCTGAAGGCCGACGAAGGCGAAAGTATGGAAGTCTGCTTCATTCAGGGCGACTATCGCGACTTCCTGCGCCGGCACTGTCCCGAGATAGACACCGAGGTAGGCAAAGGATGGTTTGTCAACTCCGAAGGCGTGAAGTTAGGCGAACACAAGGGCTTCCCATACTACACCATCGGGCAGCGCAAGGGGCTGGAGATAGCCCTCGGCAAGCCTGCCTATGTGCTGAAGATCAATCCGCAGAAGAACACCGTGATGCTGGGCGATGCCGAACAGTTGCGTACCCGCTACATGCTGGTCGAGAAGGAGCAACTGACCGATGAGGCCGAAGTGATGGGCAGCGACGCTCTGACGGTGCGCATCCGCTACCGCAGCCGTCCCATTCCCTGTTCGCTGCGCCGGCTCGACGACGGTCGCCTGCTGGTACACTTCCACGAAGAGGCATCGGCCATTGCGCCGGGGCAGTCGGCGGTGTTCTACATCGGCCGCCGGGTAGTGGGCGGTTCGTTTATCGCCTCACAGCGGGGGATAGGTATGTATGTTGATAATTGATAATGTTAAATTGAGAATGATAATGAAACGAATGATTTTGTTGCTGACCTGTGCTTTTGCCGTACTCACGGCAGGGGCACAGCAAGATACGCTGAAGTATCGCATCAGCCTGAAGGACAAGGCTGCCACGGAGTATAGCCTGGACAGACCCGAAGAATTCCTTTCGCCGAAGGCCATCGAACGCCGGAGCAAACAGCATTTGCCCATCGACTCGACCGACCTGCCCGTTTGCCGCAAATATGTCGACGAAATACGCCGGCAGGGCGTGAACGTGGTGGTGACGGGCAAGTGGGATAACTTTGTCACCGTCTCGTGCAACGACACAGCACTTATCGGGCGCATTCTTTCGCTCCCCTTTGTCCGCACGGCCGAGAAGGTATGGACGGCTCCCAAAGGCCCTTCCTTCTCCGAACGGCGCGACTCGCTGGTGAATCGTCCTACCGTCTACCGCGACAGCATCTATGGGGCAGCCGTCACGCAGATACAGATGAGCCGGGGAGACAAGCTGCACCAGGCAGGTTTTCGCGGGCAAGGCATGACGATAGCCGTGATAGATGCCGGCTATCATAACGTCGACAGTATAACGGCCATGCAGAATATCCGCATTCTGGGGGTAAAGGACTTTGTGAACCCTGCGGCCGACATCTATGCCGAGAGCAGCCACGGCCTGAGCGTACTGTCGTGCATCGGAATGAACCGTCCCAACGTGATGATAGGTACCGCGCCCGAAGCCTCCTTCTGGTTGCTGCGCAGCGAAGACGAGTATTCCGAGCACCTGGTAGAGCAGGACTATTGGGCAGCGGCGGTCGAGTTTGCCGACAGCGTGGGCGTGGACGTCATCAACACCTCGCTGGGTTACTATTCCTTCGACGACCCGTCGAAGAATTACCGCTTCCGCGACCTCGACGGACACTACTCCCTGATGTCGCGTCAGGCATCGCGCGTGGCCGACAAGGGCATGATACTGGTGTGCAGCGCCGGCAATTCGGGACAAGGTTCGTGGAAGAAGATTACCCCTCCGGGCGATGCCGACAATGTCCTGACCGTGGGTGCCATCGATAAGAAAGCCTTGCTGGCACCGTTCTCTTCCATCGGTAATACGGCCGACGGTCGTGTGAAGCCCGATGTCGTGGCGGTGGGGCTGGGAGCCGACGTTATCCGTACCGATGGCAATCAGGGCAGAGCCAACGGAACCTCCTTCTCTTCGCCCATCATGTGCGGCATGGTCACCTGCTTGTGGCAGGCCTGTCCCACGCTGACGGCCAAGGAAGTCATCGAACTGGTTCGCCGTTCGGGCGACCGCGCCGACTTCCCTGACAACATTTATGGCTATGGCGTGCCTGACATGTGGAAAGCTTATCAGGAATATCAGAAGACCGTTTCCCGTTGCCCCTGCTTTGTCTTCCCGTTCTCCATTTGGGATGGGCACAAGAGGGGCAGTTGCACCCCACGGGTGGGGTACTTTGATACCCCACTCGTGGGGTATGATCATAGGGCACTCGTGGGGTATGGAAGCACCCCACGAGTGGGGTACAATCGCCTTTCCCTTGGATTTATTAACCTATTAATAATCAATCCTGTATATGGCAAGTATGGTAGCCTTGTCGACCATTCCCTTATCGACTTTTCTACTTCCTTGTCAATTATATCTGTTAAAACGATCCTATGGATGCATTATCCTTATACGACCTCAATGCCTTGGTGCGGCGCAGCCTTGAGCAGTGCCTGCCCGACGAGTATTGGGTACAGGCCGAACTGAGTGAAGTGCGCGTGCACCCCGCTACAGGCCATTGCTATGTGGAGTTCGTGCAGAAGGACCCGCGTAGCAACAACCTCGTGGCTAAGGCACGTGGCGTCATCTGGAACAACGTCTTCCGTTTGCTCCGTCCCTACTTCGAAGAGAGTACGGGGCAGGTTTTCACGGCAGGCATCAAGGTGCTGGTGCAGGTCTCTGTCGGCTTCCACGAACTCTACGGCTTCAGCCTGACCGTGCACGACATCGACCCCACCTATACGCTGGGCGACATGGCCCGCCGCCGTCGCGAGATTCTGAAGCAGTTGGAGGAGGAAGGCGTGCTGACTCTGAACAAGGAACTGCCCATGCCCGAACTGCCCCGACGCGTAGCCGTCATCTCCTCGGCCACGGCTGCCGGCTACGGTGACTTCTGTCATCAGCTGACGAACAATCCGCGCGGATATTACTTCCATACCGAACTCTTTGCCGCCGCCATGCAGGGCGACCGTGTGGAGGAATCGATGCTTGCTGCGCTCGACAGCATCAACAGCCGCGCTGACGACTTCGACGTGGTAGTCATCATCCGTGGTGGAGGAGCCACGTCCGACCTTTCCTGCTTCGATACCTACCTGCTGGCTGCTGCCTGTGCCCAGTTCCCGCTGCCCATCATCACCGGCATCGGGCACGAGCGCGACGATACGGTGCTCGACTCCGTGGCACACGTCCGTGTGAAGACGCCTACTGCCGCCGCCGAATACCTCATTGCCCGCATGGACGAAGCTGCCGACCGCCTGAACGACCTCGCTGTCCGCCTGTACGAAGGTGTCACTGCCTGCCTGAAGTGGGAACGCAACCGCCTGCAACAGTGTCGCAACCGCATTCCTACAGCGTCCGTCCGCCGGGTATCGTCTGCCAAGTTGGAACTGCTCACCGCCCGTAAGGACTTGCACCGTTCGGTGGAGGCTGTGCTTGCCCGCCATCGCCACAAGCTGGAGCTGTTGAAGCAACGCCTTGCCGATGCCTCGCCCGACAAGTTGCTGGCACGTGGCTACAGCATCACGCTGAAGGATGGCAAAGCCGTTAAAGACGCCGCTTTGCTAAGCCCGGGCGACAGGCTCGTAACCCGGCTCTATCGGGGCGAAGTGCAGTCGGTAGTGAATGGAGAATCTGCTGAACGAAGAATGGAGAATGGATAATTGATAATTGAGAACTGAGAATGAAGTTGCGTGTATTCATTATCCATTATCCATTCTCCATTACAAGACTATCGGCTTTACTCCTTAATTTCTTAACTCGTATAAACTGAATCATATGCCGTCAACCAAGAAAAAAGAAACCTACAGCCAGGCCATGAACCGCCTGGAGAAGATAGTCAGCCAGATTGACAACAACGAACTGGAGATTGATGAACTGGCCGAGAAAATAAAGGAAGCCAATGAAATCATCGCTTTCTGCGAGAGCAAACTGACCAAAGCTGACCAGGAAATCGAAAAAATACTGGCTGAAAAGCAAGAAAGTGAAGAATAAAGATTATTTTTGTTGCAATTAGCAAAGCAGGAATATTCAAAACTTTAAAGATATGAAAGAAATTGATTGGTCAAATCTGTCCTTCGGATACATGAAGACAGACTACAACGTGAGAATTTATCATCGTAACGGTCAGTGGGGCGAGCTGGAAGTATGCAGCGAGGAAACCATCCCCATGCACATGGCGGCTACCTGTCTGCACTACGGACAGGAAGCTTTCGAAGGTTTGAAGGCTTTCAAGGGTAAAGACGGCAAGGTGCGTATCTTCCGTCTGGAGGAAAACGCTGCCCGTCTGCAATCCACCTGCCGTGGCATTCTGATGCCCGAACTCCCGACAGAACGTTTCCGCGAGGCTGTGCTGAAGGTGGTGAAGCTGAACGAACGCTTCATTCCGCCTTACGAGAGTGGTGCATCACTCTACATCCGTCCGTTGTTGGTAGGTACGGGTGCACAGGTTGGTGTGAAACCCTCCAATGAGTATCTTTTCCTGATATTCGTTACGCCTGTAGGTCCGTACTTCAAAGGCGGGTTTGCCACTACTCCTTACGTCATCACCCGCAAGTACGACCGTGCGGCTCCGCTCGGCACCGGTACGTTCAAGGTGGGCGGTAACTATGCAGCCAGCCTGCGTGCCAGCAAGGAAGCTCACGACGCCGGCTATTCGGCAGAGTTCTACCTCGATGCCAAGGAGAAGAAATACATGGACGAGTGTGGTGCCGCCAACTTCTTCGGCATCAAGGACAATACGTACATCACGCCGTTGTCTACTTCCATCCTTCCGTCCATAACTAACAAGAGTTTGATGCAACTGGCCGAAGACATGGGCATGAAGGTAGAGCGTCGTCCCATCCCCGAAGAAGAACTGGCTACATTCGAGGAAGCCGGTGCTTGCGGTACGGCAGCTGTTATCAGCCCCATCCAGCGCATCGACGACCCCGAGAACAACCGTTCGTACGTCATCTCGAAAGACGGCAAGCCGGGTGAGGTCTGCTCTAAACTTTATCACAAGTTGCGTGCCATCCAGTACGGCGACGAACCCGACGTGCACGGATGGGTAACCGTTGTGGAATGACCGGCGTGAACAGAGACATAAAGATAACCACCCTTGTCGAGAACACGGTCTATGGCAAGGGCTTGCAGGGAGAGCACGGGCTTTCCCTGCTTGTTGATGTGGCAGGGCATAAGGTACTGTTCGATACCGGTGCGTCCGACCTTTTCATCCGCAATGCCCGTCAGCTGGGCATCGATCTGCGCGAAGTGGATTGCCTTGTCCTGTCTCACGGGCATCGTGACCATACGGGCGGTCTGCATCACTTTCTTCGGTTGAACGACCGCGCCACGGTGGTATGCAAGCGTGAGGCTCTCCGTCCCAAATACAAGGACGAGCGTGAAAACGGCCTGATGCACCCTGATGACCTTGATCTTGCCCGCTTCCGTTTTGTCGGGCAGACCGAAGAGATTCTTCCGGGTGTCTTTGTCTTCCCTCAATTGCCTGTAGCCGATGAGGCCGACACGCATTTCGAACATTTCTACACGCTGACCGACGGACAGAAACGTCCCGACCGTTTCGACGACGAACTGGCACTGGTGCTGAAGCGCGACTTCGACTTGGCTGTGCTGAGTGCCTGCTCGCACCGGGGCATCACCAATATCCTCCGCACGGTGCGCGAGGCATTTCCGGAGGGAGTGTTGAAGCTGGTGCTGGGTGGTTTTCATATCCGCACGGCAGGAACCGGAAAATACAACGTGATAGCCCGTTACTTGTCAGACAACCTGCCGCAACGGTTAGGGGTGTGCCACTGTACGGGCGTCGAACAATATGCATTGTTTCACCAATCCTTCGCCGACCGGTCGTTTTATTGCCATACCGGTTGGGTGGAGACTTTCTAAATTATGGGAAAAGGAAAATTAGCGAAATTTGCAGATATGCGGGAGTACCCGCACGTGTTTGAATACCCCTATTCGGTAGTCGATGACGTGCCTTTCGACATGAAAGGCCACTGGGGAGAAACGTTTTTCAAGAACGACCGCCCCATCGTACTCGAACTGGGTTGTGGCCGGGGTGAGTACACCGTCGGCCTGGGCCGTCTCTTCCCCGAGAAGAACTTCATCGGTGTCGATATCAAAGGGGCCCGTATGTGGACAGGGGCTACCGAATCGCTTCAGGCGGGTATGACGAACGTCGCCTTCCTGCGTACCAACATCGAAATCATCGACCGCTTCTTTGCACCGGGCGAGGTGAGCGAAATCTGGCTTACCTTCTCCGACCCACAGATGAAGAAGGCTACGAAGCGGCTTACTTCCACCTACTTTATGGAGCGTTACCGCCGTTTTCTGGTAGATGGTGGGCTGGTACATCTGAAGACGGACAGCAACTTTATGTTCACCTACACCAAGTACATGGTGGAGCACAACCACCTGCCCGTCGAAGTGATGACCGAAGACCTGTATCACTCGGGACTGGCCGACGAGATACTCAGCATCCGCACCTACTACGAGCAGCAATGGCTGGACCGCGGGCTGAACATCAAGTACATCCGTTTCCGCTTGCCTCACGAAGGTGTCCTCGCCGAGCCCGATGTGGAGATAGAACTCGATGAATACCGAAGCTACAACCGCAGCAAGCGGAGCGGGCTTCAGACAAGCAAATAATATGAATTGGAAGTTAAAAAAGTTAGAAGGGGTTATCGCCCTTTACCCTTCTAACTTCCTCTAACTTCTTAACGCTTTATAAATAACAATTATGACTCTTTATCCGAAACTCATTCTCGACGCACTGGCCACCGTGCGCTATCCGGGCAACGGCAAGAACCTTGTCGAAGCCGAAATGGTGGCCGACAATTTGCGTATCGACGGTATGAAGGTCAGCTTCTCACTCATCTTCGAGAAGCCTACCGACCCCTTCATGAAATCCATATTGAAGTCGGCCGAAACGGCCATCCATACCTATGTGTCGCCCGACGTGGAGGTGACCATCACTACCGAAAGCCGTCAGGCAGCCCGTCCTGAACCGGGCAAGATGCTGCCCCGTGTGAAGAACGTTATTGCCGTATCGAGCGGCAAGGGTGGGGTAGGCAAGAGTACCGTAGCTGCCAATCTGGCCGTAGCCTTGGTGAAGCTGGGGTACAAGGTAGGTCTGCTCGATGCCGATATTTTCGGTCCCTCCGTCCCTAAAATGTTCCAGGTGGAGGACGCCCGTCCGTATGCCGAGCGTATCGATGGCCGTGACCTCATCATCCCCATCGAGAAGTACGGTTTGAAACTGCTGTCTATCGGCTTCTTTGTCAATCCCGAACAGGCTACCCTGTGGCGTGGCGGTATGGCCAGCAACGCACTGAAGCAGCTGGTGGGCGATGCCGACTGGGGCGACCTCGACTACTTTATCCTCGATACTCCTCCGGGCACGAGCGACATCCATCTGACACTGCTCCAGACGCTTGCCATCACGGGTGCTGTCATTGTCAGCACACCGCAGCAGGTGGCTCTGGCCGATGCACGCAAGGGCGTGGACATGTATACCAACGACAAGGTGAACGTGCCTATTCTGGGATTGGTAGAGAACATGGCGTGGTTTACCCCAGCCGAACTGCCGGAGAACAAGTACTACATTTTTGGTAAGGACGGTTGCAAACAGCTTGCCGAGGAATTGAAGGTGCCTTTGCTGGGACAAATCCCCATCGTGCAGAGCATTTGCGAGAGCGGCGACAAGGGTACACCTGTGGCTCTCGACTCTGATACCCTCACCGGTCGTGCCTTCCTTCAGCTGGCCGCTGCTGTGGTGCGCCAAGTGGACAAGCGCAACATTGAGATGGAGCCGACACGGATTGTGCAGGTGAAGAAATAAGCATTCACCACAGAGTGACACAGAGTTCAAGAAATATAAACTCCGTGTTACGCTGTGTCACTCTGTAGTGAATCAATTATGTAAAGAGAGAATTATTATTGCAGGCGGAAGGTCACCGGGAAGGTGTATTTCACGTTCACAGGCTTTCCGTCCTTGGTGCCGGGTACCCAGTCGGGCATGGTGCCGGCCACGCGCAGAGCTTCTGCATCCAGGCTGGGGTCGACGCTTCGGACAATGCTGGCGTTGACAGCCTTACCTTCGGTGTTGATGATGACCGCTACTGTCACTCTTCCTTGTATACCTTTGGTTTGGGCTTCGGCCGGATAGCGGATGTTCTTACTGAGGTATTGCATCAGGCCGGTCATGCCGCCGGGGAATTCGGGCATCTTGTCCACGACGTCATATACTTCGCCTGCTACGGGTGTGTGGTAGCCTACCACAGTAGTTTCGTCTATTTTCTCCACCGGTTCAGGAGCCAGGCGGAACATGACTGGGACGGTGTATTTCACTTTGACCGGTTCGCCTTTCTGTGTGCCCGGTTTCCACTTGGGCATACTGCTGATGACGCGAATGGCTTCGGCATCCAAATCAGCGTTGACACCTCTCAGGATGCTTACGTTTCCGATGCTTCCGTCCTTGCCAACCACAAACTGCACGGTGACACGTCCTTGTATGCCAGCCTTATGAGCAGCTTCGGGATAGCGGATGTTGTCGGATAAGTACTTCATTAAAGCCGTCATGCCTCCGTTGGGGAATTCCGGCATGTTTTCTACGACTTCATATACATCGGCTTCGGTTGCTGCTGTTTTGATATCTATATAAGGTATCAGCTCAATGACCATGTTGTCGGGATTCATTTGTGCCAATACTTTGGGTGTACAGAATCGCACCAGTTTGCTGCCGTCACTTTTAGTATGTTCAAACAGGATACTTGCTTCGGGTGACGTCTCTATACGGAATTCTCCTTGGGCGTTGACTGTACTTTTGGTAATTGACTGATACTTATGGTCGACGATGATTTTTACATCGCTAATCGGATTACCCGCTTCGTCGTCCACAATCTTTCCTTTGTAAGTCACCTTCTAGCTCTTTTCCTGCTGGGGTATAGGAGCAACATTCATTTCTGGTTGAGACGATGGGGCGATGTTATCAGGCTTTTGCTTGGGCAGTGGAGCGATGTTTTCAGGTTGAGGCTGTACTTCGGGTGTTTCGGCGGGAGTGACAGCTTCCATAACTTCAGCAGTAATCTTCTGTGTGGCGCGTGCCACGGCCTCGATGTTGCTGACTATCATCAGCAGGGCGGCCAGCGGGAGGAACATCAGGTATTTGGTTCTCCCTATTGCTCGGGTTCTTCTTTTGTTCATCATAGTGATGCGCTTTTTTAGGGGTAAAACATTGAAACTGTTATAGATGGTTGCTGCAGCCTTATGATGTGACAAACCCAACAAGTGGTATTGGTAAGTGCGCGAGTCGTGGCCGGTCTCCAGTACCTTTTCGTCGGCCATGTACTCTAAGTTCGTACGTATTTCCCGCTTCATGAGCCAGGCAAAGGGATTGAACCAGCAGACGATGCACGCCAGTTCGCCTATCATCACGTCGATGGAGTGCCATTGTCGGGCATGGGTGCGCTCGTGCGTCAGTATCTCGTGCAGTTCTTCGCCGGTGTGTGCGTCGGGATAGACAAATATCCAGTGGAAGAACGAGAACGGACCTTCCGGTCGTGGAAGCAGATGTACGGTGGTATCGTCTATTTTCTGCGTGGGGCAACGTCGGCCCAGGCGGATAATGCCTGTCAGCTGCACCAGGAAGCGTGCCGTCAGCAAGGCTACCACCAGCCAGTAGACGATCCCGATGCCGTCGGCCAGCAGTTGCTTCCAGTCCGTTTCGGGCTGTGGTGTCAGTGTTAGTTCGGGCAGCACCACGGTGGCATACAAGTCGGCCATAGCTGCCATCGGTTCCTGCTGCTCAATCCAGGTCTGGATGTTGAACAGCGGCACAATAGCCGATACGGCAAAGAAGCACAGCAGAGCCGTCCGCCTCCAGGTGAAGAACGTGTCCTTGTAGAAGAACAGCCGGTAGAAGGCATAGAACAAGGCTATCGCTACGTTGATTTTCAAAAAATAGACCATATCTTTCAATTAAAAATGAAGAATTAAGAATGAAGAATTAAAAATGGCGGATGAAGAACTTTTCTTGTACGATGGAGAAATTCTTCATTTGTCCGCAAGGCGGACATTCTTCATTCTTCGTTGAAAAGGAATTTTTCACTTCTCCTTTCCTTTCTCAATCATATCAATTATATCTTTCAAGTCGTTGGCCGAGATCTTCTGTTCCTTGGCGAAGAACGAGACCATCTCCTTGTACGAATTGGCAAAGTAGTTGCGGACAAAGCCGCTCATGAACGTCCGTTTGTATTCGCTTTCGCGGATCAGCGGTGTGTAGCGGTATGTGTTTCCCATGCGTGTGGGTTTCACATATTGCTTCCGTTCCAGGTTTTTCACGATCGAGGCCACGGTGGTGTAGGGGGGCTTCGGTTCGGGGAATTTGGCGAGGATGTCTTTTACAAAGCATTCTTTCAGTTCCCAGATGTACAACATCACTTCTTCTTCTTGCATTGTTAACTTTTCCATGGAATACAGTTTTAGTTTGAATTCATTGCAAATCTACGAACATTTCGTAATATAGCAAATGACAACGGGTTAATTATTGTAAAAGCTTGCTCCTTTTGAGGAAAGAGGGTGGACGGAGCAGTGCCGGAATGCGGGCTTTGAGTGAGGCGATTGCAGGACACTTGCACGGCTCGTGCAGAACACAAGTGCGGCTCGCGAGCCGTGCAAGTGTGGAGTGTGGCTCGCGAGCCGTGCAAGTGTGGTTCGCGAGCCGTACTTGTGTCCCATAAAGGGGGGGATATAATATATAGGATGTTGGAACAGGCCGGAGCCTGCGGGGCATCAGTCGGTCACCTTCAGTAGTTCTTCCTTCATCTTGTCCACGCCGGGGAATCCGGTTTGCTTGAATTTGATGTTGCCTTCGCGGTCGATGATGAAGTACGTCGGTACGCCTTTTATCTGGAAGTGCTCGTTCAGGTAAGCCCACTGTTCGTTGGTCAGTCGGATGTGTTCGCCGTGTATGTCGGGAATCATGTTCTTCCAGGTTTCCAGCGGCGAGGTCTCACCGGTGATGTAGAGGTAGACGATGTCCTTGTCTTTCAGTTGCTCTTTCATCGGCTTCATGGCTTTGTTGGCCATGCGGCACGGTCCGCACCACGTAGCCCAGAAGTCCACGAGCAACGGCTTGCCGCGGAACTTGCTGATGATGGAGGCAAACAGGTCTTCGTTGCTCACTTCGCCCACTTCGTTGATGTTGAAGCCTGTTTTCTTTTTGTTGGCTTCGATGGTCTGCAGCAGGTGGTTGTTGGCTTCGGTCAGTAGTTGCTTGTAAGCGGCAGGCAGCGAGTCGAGTGCGGCGGTCTGTTCGGCTGTGAGCGGAACAAATTCGTTGATGCTACGGTAGAGTTTTGCTGCACGTCCTGTGTCGAAGAATACACCTTTATCCGTTCCCCATTCCTTGGCAAGCAGGTCTTTGATAGCCGATGCGTAGATGATGCCGAGGCAGTATGAGGGAGCCTGCGTCAGTCGGGCATTGTTCAGCGACTTCAGGAGGTTGGTCGGGGCATAGTCGGCCGGTTTCGATTGCATCAGTTTCTCGAAATATTTATAACCAGCTTCTCTGTCCAGCTTGTTTTTTTCTACGTATTGTTGGGTCAACATGCTGGGAGCCTGCATCAGTGCGTTGTAACAGTTGAAGTCCAGTTCGAAGTGCAGCAGTTCCCGTGTGGCACGACAGATGGGCAGAGCCTCCAGTTGCTTTTCCTTTTGGGCGAAGGTTTCCAGTACCGCAGTCTTGAATGATGCCAGATCTTCTTTCTCCATTGCCGTTTCTGTCAGGTTCGTGTGGAAGGAATGTGTGGAGAGTTCCTGTGCTATCTCCTGCAAGGGGCCGTTGATGTAGACCCGCGGGCCGTAAGGCTTTGCGTTCTGATGGAACTTAGACTGCAGGCGCGAGAGTTCGCGCTGGTTGATGAATAGTTCGCTCGTCTTGCCCGGCTCGGCGTAGAAATAGATGGGCGATCCGAAGGAGGCGCAGATGGCGGGTGTAGTGCCACAGACAGGAAGGGTGGTACTGAAGCTGCCATCTTCTCCAACGTTGGCTTCGAATTCTGTATAAGACTTGATAGGGTCGAGCAGGATGAACCTGATTTTTTTCGTCATTCCCGGATGGTAGTCCAGCAGCTTGCCTTTCACCGTGGCTGTGCCGTATTGGGAGACGGGTTGCGGCAGTTCAAGGTTTTTGTCTACCGGATGTACGGTTGCCCCTTCGGGCAATTCAAGTTCGGGCAGTTTCTTGCTTTTCAGCTGAATACCCCAGATGCTGAATCCCTGTTCCACTTCGCTTCCTTCGCTGAAGTTGACGGAAGTAGCGTTTGCCAGCAGGGGCGGAAACACTAACTGAAACTCGGCTTCGCCCGATTCGGGCATCCAGAATTCCCGGTCGGGTGTGATGCCGATACCCGAACGCAGCGGATAGGTTTCGCCATTGTTGTCTTTCAGATAGCTACTCGATGCAATCTTTATCCAGAATTTGGGGTGGTACTTGGCGTAGATGTGCAGTACGGTAGCAGTGTCGCTGAGTACTACTTTGCTGACTTCGATAGAGGTAGTGTTACGCACGCAGAACGGAGGCCGGTCTATTACTTTTTCTTTGGCTTTCAGCGGAGCGCAAAGGCAGAGCAGCATACATGCGATAGAAATAAGAGTGTGTCTCATAAGATGTTGTTTTTGACAAAAGTACGAATGTTTCCGAGATTTCGGTTGTATGGATAGTTAAAGTAACTAAAATCCCGGAAAAGCATTACAGGCCTCGCTTTTGTCTCATCTTTTTGTAAGCCTCTATCATGTGTCTGCGGCTCAGGATGATCTGCCGGCGATATACCAGGCAGGCGGTGATGAAATAGAAACCCGCCTGCAACCACAAGGCACGGTATTCGAAAGCCACCTCGTTCAGTGTCGCCCCCATGCTGTTGATGCGTACATAGCCGTTGATGCCGAACGTCGACGGGAAGATGTACGAAAAGTACTTCCAGAACGGAGGAATGGCAGCCGCTGGCCACGAGATGCCCGAGAGGAACAGCAGCGGTACGGAGGTGAAGACAAACAGCAGCATACACGTCTCGCGATTGCGGATGGCGATGGATGCCGTCATCGAGAAGAAGATGCAGGCAGCCAGGTAGGGCAGGATGAACAGAGCCAGTTCGCCCGGTATGGCGATACGGTTCAGTTTGAAAATCCAGGGTACCACACAGAGGATGTAGACCGACACCAGCGAGTAGACCATGAAGTAGCTCAGTCCCTTGCCCATGACGATGCGCAGCGTACCGTTGTAGTGGCGGTTGATGGGAACCAGGTCGCGGAACTGGTTGTGCTCGCGTGCTGTTCCGGCGGACAGTCCGATGCCCAGCAGCAGTGTCTGTTGGATAATCAGCATCAGCACCACCGGAATCAGGAAGGCGGCAAAGCCGTTGGTCGGGTTGTACAGTGCCACGTCCTCGTACTCGATGGGATAGGCGGTGATTTCGTCCTGCCGTTCGGTGCTGTTGCCGGCACGTGCTATCTTGATGTCGGCGTTCATGGCCAGCGATACGTTGGTGTTGGCCAGCAGCAGGGCTTTGTAGTACAGCAGTCCGCTCATGTCGCAGTACAGGCTGACCTGTGTCTGCTTGCCCCGTGCGATGTTGTCGCTGAAGTCGGCGGGGATGTAGATGACGCCGTATGCCTTGCGGTCCTTCATCATCAGTTTGGCTTCTTCCATGTCGGCGCAGTAGGTCACGATGTTCACGTCGGGGGTAGCGTCTACCTTGCGCAGGTATTCGCGGCTCAGCGACGAGCGCGAGTTGTCCACTGCCACGGCAGGTACCTCGCGTATGGTTTCGTTGGTATAGATAAAGGCATATATCAGCGGATACACCAGCGGCACCAGTATGAAGAAGATGAGCACGCCCTGATCGCGGAAGGTCGTGCGGAACTCCTGTTTCCATATATAGAACATGTCGTAAATGCCTTGTACGACTCTTTGTTTGAACGTCAGCTGTTTCATCAGGGAATGTATTTATAGTAAATCAATGCAGCCTTCAGCCGGTGTGCTATCAGGAAGGGCAGCATCATGAAAATGAGCAGTGCCACGTAGTTGGTCCACGAATAGATCATGGGATAACCGTTCAGTGCCTGGTCTACATAGATCAGGAAGTAGTGGCGCAGCGGGAACAGGTTGGCCAGTGCCTGCAGCGTAGGGTGCATGGCCATGGCCGGGAACGACAGACCGCACATCGAGAACGAAAGCACTCCCCACAACGAGGCAAAGCTCAGCCCTAAGCGGAGGGTAGGCAGCGTGCCTATCATCAGGATGCCCATGCCTTGCGATGCCAGTACCAGGCAGAGGGTAGCCAGCAGCATGGGCAGGATGCCGTTGTTGCACGGGAAGTGCAGGAATCCGTATAGGTATACATTATATAATATACCCATCAGGAAGAAGATGGCTGTATGCGGAAGCAACTTCCCCGCCAGTGAAATCCAGATGGAGTTGTTGCCCATGTGCAGCCATTCGCGGGCGGTACGGTCCTTTATCTCCACACCGATGGAGTAGACAGTCACCATAAAGATGAGCAGCATCAGCACTCCCGGTGCAAACGTGTTGCACAGGTAGACGGAGTAGTTCAGCCAGGGATTGTTCAGCGGATGCGTGTCGATGACGATGGGTTGCAGGAAGGCCATGGCCTGGTCTTCGGTAGCACCTTTGGCATAGAGGGCGGTGCGTGCGGCGGCGCCCGATGCCAGCTCGCTCATCATCTTCATGTCCCTGAACAGCAGGGAGCCGGCTATCAGCATGGTGTTGTTGGTGTAGAACGACACTTTGGGCTGGCGTTGCGCCTGTGCCTTGGCCGACAGTCCTTCGGGTATGTAGTAGAATCCGTAGATCTCGCCCCGCTGCATGGCTGTCCGTGCTTCGTTGAAGGTAGGATAGTGGGCCACGATGGCCGTCTGCTCGAAAGCGTCCAGATTGCGTACCAGCTGGCGCGAGGTGCTGCTCATGTCCTGGTCCACGACACCGGCGGGCAGATTGATGGGCAGACCCGAGTCCATCAGCGTGGTGAAGAACACGTAGCAGAACAGCGGTGCCACTACCATGCAGAACAGGTACAGCGGCCGTGCGACGAGGCGGCGACATTCGCGCTTCATCACGGCCAACAGGGCTTTATGTTTGGACTGGCTGTTGATCATCGTCGTTATTCTCTATCCAGTATCACACTCATACCCGGTCGCAGACCTTCCACCTTGTCGGTCGGCAGGGCTCTTACTTCGAAGGTTTTCAGGTCGAACTGTCCGGTTGTCTTGGTAGCTTTCCAGGCAGCATACGTACCCAGGTCCTTCATGTAGTTCACTTTCAGTCGGATGTTTTTGTCCAGTGCAGGTACAAAGGCTTCGAACTCCGTACCCACGGTCAGGCTTTGCAGCAAGTCTTCGCGTACGTTGAAGGTTACCCACATGTCGTCCATTACGGCAACGTTCATGATGGGTGCGCCGGTACCTACCAGTTCGCCCTGTTTGGGGAAGATTTCAGACACCTCTCCGTTTTTCTGTGCGATGAGGTACGTTTCGTTGATGTACGATTCCACTTCGGCTACAGCTCCTTTGGCTCGATTCACCAGTGCGGCGGCGGCAGCCTTGTCCTCACGTTCGGCACCGTTCTTGGCCATGGTGTATTGTGCCTTGGCAGCCTTTTCGGTAGCCAGTGCGGCGTCTTTCTGGGCAGTGATTTCGTCTAATTTCTGTGCCGATACCACTCCCTGGTCGTACAGGTTCTTGATGCGTTTGTACGACTTCTCGGCGATGGTCACTCCTGCCTGTGCCTTCTGCCACATTTCGTAGGCAGCCTGAATCTGTTCCTGGCGGGCACCTTTCAGCGCCTTTTCGTTCTGTGCCTGTGCGGCAGCTTCGGCGGCACGTGCCTGTTCCAGTTTGGCCTGCACGTCGGGTGCTTCGAGTATGGCCAGTGTGTCTCCTGCACGGACGGTTTGTCCTTCCTTGACACGGAATTCCAGGATACGTCCGGGTACCTTGCTCGACACGCGGTATTCGGTTACTTCTGCCTGTCCCTGTACGATTTCAGGACCTTTGCGCAGCATAAAGAAGCCAATGACGGCAACAATGGCAATCACTCCGGTCAGCGTGAGGAATGCCAACAGCATATTGCTGTTTTGTGATTTTGTATCCATTTTAGTTTATGAGTTTTTTAGTTTCTAGTTTCTAGTTTTTAGTTGACGAGTTGACAAGTTGACGAGGGGGATTTAAGTTCTTAAGTTTTTAAGTTTATGAGTTTTTGAGTTCTTAAGTATTCATTCCCTTCCCCCCTCTCCTTGGGAGAGGGGCCGGGGGTGAGGCCCCACAAACCCTGGCTATGGATCCCCACCCTCTACCCTTACTGCAGCACTCCCGTCGCCTTCTTCAGATAGATTTCGGTCAGCTTCACGTCGATTTGTGCGTCAATCTTTTCCGACTGTGCCGAAAGCCATGCCGTGTGTGCTTCGAGCACGTTGCTGGCGGGTATCACTCCTTCTTCAAAGCCCAGATTGGCGTAACGCAGGTTTTCGTTGGCTTTTTCCAGGTTTTTCTCGGCCATGGCCAGCTTTTTGGTCGCTTCGCGCACCTTGAAGGCCGACTGGCTGACTTGCAGTTCTATCTTCTCCTTGGCTTCTTCCAGTTGGTAGCGGGCGATGCGGGCTTCCGCCTTGGCTGCCTTTACCTTGTAGATGCCTTCACCCCAGTGCCATATCGGCATCGATACGACTACGCCTACGTTCCACATGCCTTTGAACTTCTTTTCAAAGCTGTTGAAGACGGACGGATTGGTAGCGATGTAGTTTCCCATCAGGGCGATGGAGGGCATGTAAGCCGAGCGTTCTACGTTTACCTTCTGCTTGTATATCTCTGCCGCAAGCTCCAGACTGCGTACTTCGGGGCGCAGACTGTACACTTGCTCCAGGTCGATTCCGTTGGCAGCTATGGAGGATAGGGGCAGGTCTTCTTCCTGTTCGTCGGCCAGGGTGATGGGGCTGCTCAAGTCCAGACCGCACAACTGACACAGCAGCATGCGTGCCAGGCTCAGTCCGTCGTCCACCTTGGTCATGGTCATTTCGGCTTCGTTCACCTTTACCTTTACCGACAGTCCGTCGGCTTTGGTAGCCACTCCTTCGGCTATCATCTTCTGCATGTCGCCGTCCAGCTTCTGCAACAGTTGCAGGTAGCTTTCGGCCAGCCTTTTCTTATTGGCCAGCGACACCACCTGCCAGTAGGCCTGGTCGGTGCTCAGTATGACGTCCTGCATGCCGCTGTTGTGTTGCTGGCGTGCCAGCTCTTCGGCATATCGGGTAATCTTGTTGTAGGCTCGTATCTTTCCACCCATATAGAGGGGTTGTGTCAGGGTCAGTGCTCCGCCATACATGTTGCGGGTGTCGGTGCGGAAGGCATCAACGAGCGCGTTGCCCAGATTGTTGAGCGGGGTGGCGATGTCGGCACTTCCCAATGCTTGCAGCAATGCCATGAATTGCGGATTCTGTATCAGTTCGGGGTGCTGTGTCAGCAATCCCTGTATACCGCTCTGCATGGCGCCGCTGACCTGTGTACCTACCGATCCGAGTGCGCCTTTCTGTGCATCGCTCAGCAGGGAGAATTCTTTCTGGTTGCGCATATATCCGCCTGTTGCCGACAGCTTGGGAAGGTAGTTGGTGAATGCCGCTTTCTTCTGGTAGTGCGCGGCATTGATTTTTTCCTGGCTTATCAGCAATTCTTTGTTGTTGGCGATGGCCAATGCACGACAACTATCCAGGCTGAGGACACGCTGTGCGCTCATGGGAAAGGCAAGGAGGGCCAAATAGATGATACATAAGACTTTTTTCATAGTCTGCATACGTTAGTGTAAGTAATGAAATGAGTTCTTTATAAAAACAATTATTGCATAGGCAATAATGCGAATGTATATGCTTTCGCCGATACGGCAAAATACTTTAAACTTTTTAATACGGAATGAGGGGGATGGGGTATGGTTTAAGGTTGAGAGTTTAAGGCTTAAGGCTGGGGGGGAGGGGAGTAAGGGCGAAGTTTTCTGTTCTGAAATCTATCGGCTTTTAACTTCTCTCCCCCTTTCAACTTCTTACTTCAACGTAAATTCCTTCGACCCTATCATGGTGCCGTCGGTGAAGATGTAGACCTGATAAGTACCTGCGTAGAGGTATTCTTCCACATTCCAGTAGACGGTCACGTTCTGTTCCTCTCCGTTGTATTCGATGTATTTCTTGATGGAGTAGGGCAACTGGCGGTTTTCGTAAGTGAAGGTGTCCGATGAATTTTGTGTCAGCACGGAGTTGTCAGGCTTGGCAATGCGTACGTACAGGGTCCGTTCGCCCGTTTCGGCCGTGATGTTCTTGGCGATGGTGAAGTCTATTTTCAGTTTTACGGCATCTTTTATCTTCCGTGCCTTCTTTCCACGCTTGTTCTGGGCTTCGAGGGTGATGCCGGTTGCGTCCAGCTGGGCGGCAAGGGTCACCTTCTCGTTCAGGTTTTTCTTTTCTTCCGACAGGCTGCTGATCTGCTGCGAGGCGGCATGATACTTCTGCGTCACCTCGGCTATCACTTCTTTCTGGTGAGCCGTGAGGCGGTTCAGTGAGTCAATCTGGTTGATGTAGCCTATCATGACTTTGCGCAGGGTAGCCAGTTCTTTTTTCAACCGGCGTATTTCGCTGGCGTTGCTGCTCTTTACGGTGCGCAGTTCTTCCAGCAGCCGTTGTGTCTTCAGCTGTTCCTGTTCCAGCAGGTAAGCCAGCGAGTCGTTCGAGACGGTCAGCTTCAGTTCGTCGTATTGCTGTGCAAATCGGGTGTATTCGTTTTCCAGGTCTTCCTTTTCCAGCTGGAACTCCTGTACGAGTTCGCTATTGGTCTTTTTCTCTGTAAACAGCAGGATGGTTACTCCTACCAGCAGCACCAGCAGTGCTATAACCATGATGACAAGCGCATTCTTTTTGTTCGCCATATTATTAATAGAATAATGGTAAGTGGTTAATGGTGAATGATGAATGGTTAATGATGAATGATTAATGGTAAATGATAACTAATTCTTCATTCCTCATTCTTCATTTTTCATTTTCTTGTTCTTCATTCTTCATTTTTTTATTAACAGCCTGAGGCCATAAAGGTTTTATCCGGTTGCAAAAATAATCATTAAAAGTGAATCGGCATGTTTTGAGGGCAGATTTAATTCATTAAAGTTTCTGTGTTTTCGGTTGGTAAACTGTTTTGGGCGGCAGATGCCCGTTCTTTATCACTTGCACGGCTCCTGAGAGACACTTGTACGGCTCGCGAGCAACACTTG